>CAMCSI010000044.1 GCA_945877885.1 Chlamydia trachomatis | reverse complement strand
TCTCTAGAGAAAAAAAAGACTATCAAATTGATAGTCTTTTATATTGAGCAATTAAAAGTTTAAAAATAGTTAAGCAGCTTTTACTTTAAGGCGCATAATGCTTTTAGAGAATCGTCTCCACTGCTTCCAATCCTTTTTCAAAGATTTTTTAGCATTCTTCACCTCAGAAGACAGTCTTTTAAGACTTTCAGGCATTACCAGTTTGCTTTTTTTAGCCTCAGTATACTCTTTTACAAGTGTTTGAAGTTGATTAAGTTTTTCTGCTAAAGAATCTGTCACTTTGTTCACTTTTTCTTCTGCTTCATGCTTTTTCTCAATAATTGAATTTTTAATTCTTTGAACTAAAGCCTCTTTATGCTCTTTTAACATTAATGAGAGCACTCTTGTTTCAGAAGACTTTCTAAGGTTACTGGCAAGGCCTAACTTGCTCAATGTCCAAATTAACCACTTTGTTGGGTCAAAATGATACCATCTGATCCCGTTTCTATAGTCGTTTGCAAACGTATGGTGGTAGTTATGATAACCTTCGCCAAATGTTAAAAAACACATGATATAGTTATCTACCGCAGTATGCTCTGTGGAGTAATTTTGATGACCCCAGTAGTGGGCAAGGGAGTTGATAAACCATGTAGTGTGATGAGATAAAAATTGTCTTAACACCCAACTGAATATGAAGGCGCCAAATAGATCGCCGGTTGCAAGCCATACCAAACCAGTAGTAAAGAGATTTACTGCCACCATTAAGAGTACATAATACTTATGCTGAAAGTTGATCAATGGATTTCTTGTTAGATCGGCAGTAATTTGCTTTTTATCCATCGGATTTTCATTTCTAAACATCCACAAGATGTGAGCATGCCAAAATCCTTTTGTCACAGTATATGGGTCATCATCACTGTCAATGTGCGCATGATGAAGTCTGTGATCATAGGACCATCTTAATGCAGACCCTTGTGTGGCGAGTGTTCCAAAAAATAACATGATAAATTCAATAAATCTATTGGTTTTATAGGTCGAATGGGAGAACAATCGGTGATACCCTGCCGTAATTGAAAGACCAGAGGTGATAAAAAGAAGAATTGATAGCCATATTAACAAGGTAGAAGGGGTGAAGAAGAAGAAGTATAGGGGGAGTAAGGTTAACAGAATAAGGTGATAGCCGCCAATAAATAGCAAACTAGGCCAATTTATATTTTTAATGTTACGCATAGGTTCTCCTTTTTGCTATAAAGTATATTGTAGCAGCAATAAAGATTTAATAGCCACCTGTTTAACCAGGAAAGTCTATATAATATTATACCTTTACGCCGTCTTTAGGGGTGGTGATTTTTGTCGAAAACGCTCTTCCTAAGTGATTTACGGAGTAAATCCAGCTCACGGTGGTGATTACAATGATCGGAACAAGCAGGTGAGTGATAGAAAGAATAGAGCCAGATCCAAATAAATCTAGAAAAGCGATCTGTATCCAAGAGGCGCCAGATTTCCCGAGTCTTGAACCCACAACCTCAATTGCAGCCTTTCCGCGAACCTTTTCACTTTCCACCAATGGGATATAGGCCATTTCTTTAGTAGGGTCGAAGAAGGAGTATTTTGTTACCTTGCTGATCACATTTTGAAATGCTCCAAGTAATACGATAAAGGCAAGGGGGGTCATTCCTAAAAAAGTGGTTAAGAAACCAAGTTGATTTTTTAGCATCAAAGCCATGAAAAACAAAATTCCTGTTCCGCCAACAAGTACTGGAGTGATTTGGGCGCTAAATCTCCAGCCAAATCGTCTTATAATGTTAGTTCCGCAAAACATTGATATGAAAAATGCGACTCCACCTACATACGAGGTAACTTTGCTTGTAAACATTTGATAGTCAGCAGTTTTTGGAAACAAAAGTTTTACATTTGCTTTCCAGCTGATTTCTATAAGGGTTATGGATAAGCCGTAGCCAATGACCAATATTGCAATTCCTAGTAAGTAAGGAGATTTTCCAATGAGTTTAAAGCCTTCAAATAAAGATACCTTCTCTTTTTTAGATCTAGGTGTTTCGGCCGGTCTTCTTGGCATCTTATCGATCACATTTTTATTCACCCACCAATAAATACCCATGATGATAAAGCCAATAAAAATTGCCAAACCTAGTAGAGCTTGTACAGTGTAAATATAAGGGTAAATATTTAATTGCTTAATAAAGAAATAAACAAGAGGTCCAATGGAGAAGGCAGCTACATCACCGGCTGCGATGTAAATATTGTAAGATCTTTTTGCCTCGCTCACGTTGGTTACATCGTTGGCAAAGCCCCAGAACATAAGAAGAATAACTACGCTACCCCATAGCTCAGCTGTGATGAACAACAATGAGTGTATCCAGTTTCTGTATACAGCTATCCAATGGCTATATTTTTCTCCAACTAGGCTATCTAACCAATCAGAGGATTTGTTTGGGGTGAAAAACTCCTCATTTGGATATAAGATAAACCCATATAAAAAAATAACGGCTAAAAAGCCGCCTAATACAGTGTAAAAAAGTGTTCGCTTCTTCAGCATATGGCTGAGTTTGGAGTAGACAAGGGCCATAATAAAGGCCATAGGGAGGACAATCCATCCCTTTAACACAGGAATAACCTCAGCGCCGGAACCTTTAGCAGTTACGATCATTGCCTCTTTCATGTTAGTTAAAATTCCGTAGTTAACGGAGATGAGGAATTTGATAAATATTAATGGAAGGAGTTTTTTTAATTCAGAGTGGTGGAAGGGCCAGAGACGTCTTTTCCACTTACTAAAATCTTTTGTTACATCGATCTCTTCCATTCACTCCTTTCATAAAGTCTTATATACACTCAAAATTCTTCAAATTCTAGCAAGAAGGGAAGTTTTTTGCAATAGATTATCTATTCAAGATTTTTTTGATCTTTTCAAAAACTTCTTCTATAGAATGTGAGTTACTAGAGGGTATCGAATGAAGTAAATTCTTGTCTTTGTAATAATTTATTACTGGTGCTGTGTGGGTGTAGTAGGTTTCAAGTCGATGTGTAAGAGTTTTTTGATTATCGTCAGATCGATGCTCAAGGTGTCCCCCACATTCATCACAAATGTCGGTTTTTTTAGGGGGTTTTGTCTCTTTGTGATAAACAGTGCCACAATCCATGCAGCTAATTCTTCCAGTTATTCTTTCTAAAAGCTCATTTTTATCCACATCTAGATAAATAATAGTGAGTTTTTTTTCATCTAAGATGCTACTTAGAAGGGCTGCTTGATTTTTTGTCCGAGGAAAACCATCTAAAATCCACCCTTTTCGATTGGTAGAATTAATTTTGGCTTTGACAATTTCTAGCATCATTTCATCAGGGATAAGATTTCCAGAGTTGATGATTTCTTTTTGCTCATCGCTTAAATTTGGATTATGGCGCAACAAACCGCCTGTGCTAATATGCTCTAAATCAAATAGCATCGATAATTTGTGGGCCTGTGTCCCTTTTCCAGATCCTGGTGGACCAATGAGTAATAAATGCATCAGATCTCCTTATTTTGGCATGAAGAAGTATAATCACCTAGTTATTCTTCCGCAACAGATATAATTGGGTTTATCTTACCTAGAAGGTTCTTCAGGGATGATGTAACTTGCTACAATATATAAGATGATTGGCATAAAGGCTGTCATAAACATGAGTACTACAAAAATCAATCTTAGGATGTTAGAGTCAAAACCTAGATACTTACCTAGCCCGCCGCAAATACCAGAAATTCTTCGATCAGTTTTTGAGCGGTAAAGTTTTTTGTAATTTGCAACCACATAAGATTTTGGACCTAAGGGGATAACTGCCCAACATACTAAATAGACAATAATAAAAATCCCGCCAGAAAATAAGGTTAAAAGTAACCAAATCATTCTAATGATAGAGGCATCTATCTGAAAATACTGAGCAAGACCTCCGCAAACGCCTGCAAGTTTTTTGTCAAATCTCTCTCTATAAATCCTTTTCATACCTCTTATTCTAAGGGAAAAAAGCTCTAAAGGTCAAGATAAAATCGAATTTAAAATATTTTCTTTCTAAAATCGTTCGGGATAGGGGATATAAAGCTTAGTCTTTTTCCAGTGCGAGGGTGAGTGAAGGCAAGTTTATGAGCGTGTAAAAATAAAGTTTTATTTTTTTGATCTGTTCCATACCTACTATCACCAATGATAGGATGTCCTGCATGGGCCGATTGAACTCGGATTTGGTTTTTCTTCCCCGTTTCCAACTTACAGCTGATAAAGCTATAGAGGCTACCAACTGTTTTATTCACCTTATAATGAGTGATGGCTTCAATTCCACTATTAGATACCCTCATCTTCATATCACCACATTCTTTTAAAAAGCATCTCCACACCCCAGCTTTTTCTTTGATAGCACCGTGTACAACGGCTATATACTCTCTTTCCACAGTTCTATCCATAAACTGCCCTCTAAAGGAATCTTTTGCTTCCCTTGTAAGAGCAAAGACCATCACACCAGTTGTTTCTCTATCAAGCCTTTGCACTGGAAAAACTGAGCCATAGTATCTTTTTAAGGTGGAATGAATGCTTACCCCTGGAGTTTTTTCAGAATCAACAGATAGGGTAAATGCTGGCTTTTCTATAACTACAATATCTTCATCCTCATAATAGATGATCATATCCTTAATGAAATTTGGCTTCTTTAGAATAGAAATGACCTCATTTTTTTTAAGCAGGCAGTCTTTTTCAGCAACGAAGCTATTTCTCATCACCCTACTTTGTTGGTAGAGCTTTTTTATCTTACCTTGAGATAGGTCTGGATAAATTTTTTGAAGTAAATCTGTAAGAAGAGTTTCCTCTTCTGTGGTAATGGAAAGCTGAATCATGCATCTAGTTTATCCTTTATCACCTATTTTGTCCATATATTCAATCTAACTCATTGTAATTAAACTGGATGCAATATCATAAGGTGGATAAATCTATAATAGAACTTGACAGATCGTCCTTAAATCAGTAGTGCTTTTGTTATATGGATAAATATATTCGCATGCTTTCCAATTTTGCCTATACAGTTGGCTGCGCCTGTCTGTATCTTATCTCTTTATGGATTATAGCAGCAGCAATTATTAGCATCGTAACAGATTTAAGCACTTCGGTTTTTACCGTTTATAAACTACTTGATGAAGTGGCGCTTATTGTATTTTCCATAGCTGTAATTGATGTATCTAAGTATTTAATCGTAGAAGAGGTGCTCAAGGGGCATGATCGCTCCCCCAAAGAGGCAAGGCGTGCTTTTACAAAATTTATTACCATCATTGTGACTGCTTTATCGCTTGAAGCTCTTGTTATTACAATAGAGAGTGTTAAAACAGATATTACAAAACTTATCTATCCAATCTTGCTGTTTTTGGCAGCAACGATATTACTCGTTGGCTTAGGGGTTTATCAAAAATGTAACTCTTCGTCAGAGCATTAAATTAATTAACGTCAAAAGAGTTGATAAACTCATCGGCAAGTTTTAGTTGCTCTTCAGAAAGAATTTTTTTAGAGTGTACTTCGATTTTGTAGATAGTGCTTTTTACAAGAATTAGAGTCCCTTTTGTTTGACCTTTATCATCATTGTTATCAAGAAGATAGTTCATAGCAGGGTAGCCGCCATGGGTGCACATTTTTTTACTAACGACTTTCCCCTGGTGTTTTTCTAGCGGGTTACACATAGCATTAAATAGGTATTTACTTCCAAAAAGCGTCCAAGAAGAGGGGATTGGGGAAGATACTAATGAGTAGTTTACATCATCACTATGAGTAAACTCTGTCACCTCTAAGGTGGTGTTTTGATCTGTTACTTCAATGGATTTTTCTTCCACTTTAGGTTTTGATGGAAAGTAGACTGAAAATTTGAGATTATCGTCTTTGACTTTTACCCATGAGTCGATGCTTACTTCGCGACTTGAAATATCTATGAAATTTCTGGTGTATTTAGCTGGCACGTAGTTGTAGATCATGCTAAAGCAAAAGATGAATAAGCATATGAATTTTAAAAAACCCTGCCGTTTATTTTGTATAATTCTTATATCTTCAAATTTATCCCAACGATTTTTTTTGAAATCTGCGTTTTCTCTCACATAGAAGATAGCAAAAAAGATATTTAATGGAGAAAATAAAAGAGGTAGCACTAAAAATGCCTTTTTAAAGGCAAGTTTGAAGGAGGAATAAAGGTTTAGCTTTTTAGAAAGGGCTATCCCAAAAATCCATTTACCAGGAGTTGTTTTGGTTAAATAATAAAATAATGCTTCTATCGGAGCAAATAATATAGGGGTAGCAAGCAACAAGATTAAATTTGCAAGATATGGAAAATGAAGGGCTAAAAGTAAAGTATAAAATATACTGTAGTCAATTGTTCGACTGATAAATCTGGATTGTCTCATGGAAGCATTCTCGCAAAAAACGGCCTTATTTTCAACCTTAAGGAATTCTTATGATATTATCAAGCGCTTATCATAGCCCCACCAAGACAGATGTTTCCATCGTAAAATACGATAGATTGAGCAGGGGTGACAGCTCTTTGAGCTTCATCAAATTCAACTTTTAATTCATCATTAATTTTTGTAACTGTGCAAGGGACATCTTTTGAGCGGTAGCGGATTTTAGCCGTGCACTTAAGTGGAAAATCAGGCTCTTTATTTACCCAGGAAACCTCTTCTACAAGGGTCGTTTTTTTAAATAAATCAACATGATTTTCCCCTTGGGCAACAAAAACAGTATGAGTGTGAATATCTTTTCCTGTAACGTACCAAGCTTCTCCTTCACCACCAATACAGAGCCCTTTTCGCTGACCAATTGTGTAAAACCATGCCCCATTATGCTCCCCAACGATTTTTCCTAAAGAGGTTTTAAACACCCCTTTTGTAGCAGGCATATATTCTGCTATAAAGTCTCCAAAATTTCGCTTTCCAATAAAGCAAATACCGGTGGAATCTTTTTTATTGAAGACAGGAAGCTCTGCTAAAGCTGCAATTTCTCGAATTTGCGGTTTTGTATAAATTCCACAGGGAAATAACGTTTTTTTAAGGATATCCTCTTTAAGCGTATATAAAAAGTAGCTTTGATCTTTATTGTCATCTTTTCCCCTTAAAAGAGAAAAGCCTTCTCCAATGCGGGCATAATGACCCGTTGCAAGGTGTGTAGCTCCTAAAGATAGTGCTTTTTTTAGGAAAACATTGAATTTGATCTCACGGTTGCATAAAATATCGGGATTGGGTGTAGTTCCTTTTTTCAGCCCCTCTAATAAATCGGTAAAAACCTCATCAAAGTATTGTTTTGAAAAATTGAATGAGTAGAGAGGGATCCCTATTTTTTCAGCAACGGCAAGAGCGTCTTGGTAGTCTTTTTCAGCAGGGCAGTGCTCACCATCTTCCTCCCAGTTTTTCATGAAAAAAGCGATTACTTTGTAACCTTCTTTTTTGAGAAGATAGGCAGTTACAGCCGAATCGACCCCGCCTGATAAACCAACTGCTATGACTTGTTCTTCATTCATTTCATTAAAATTTAAGTTTTCTGGTAATAGGATAACCTAAATGATGTTTTGGATGCAACAATACCTTCTTTCTGTTAAAATTGGTTTAGTAAATCAGTAAAATCAATTTCAAAACCTTGCAATAAAAAATAGAGTTGTACTAATATGTTTGTCATGAAAAGAATTTTAAAATGGTTACCGGTTGCTTTTTTAATTGGAGCACTAGGTGTGTTTGGTTACTATTATCAGATGCAAGAGAGGTTGATTTTCAGATGTAAAAGGCTTGAGCCTAATCACGAATTTCATTTTGAGACAGCATTTGAGGAAGTAAATCTACCTGTGGGAAATGGTGAAACTGTAAATGGATTGCATTTTTTCACAGAAAGTAAAGCAAAAGGGGTAGTTTTATACTTGCATGGGAAGGGTAGAAACTTGCTTTATTGGGGTGAGCGGGCTGAAGCCTATGTTCATCACGGTTATGATGTGTTTGTCATTGATTATAGAGGCTTTGGGAAAAGCACAGATAATCTGACGGAAGAAAATTTGATGGTTGATTCGATTGCAGCCTACGACTATTTGAAAAAGCGTTATAATGAAGATGAAATTATTATTCATGGAGTTTCCCTTGGAACCTCTATGGCTTCCTATGTGGCAACGAAAAACCATCCTAAAATGTGTATCTTAATCTCCCCATATTACAATATGATAGAAACTGCTCATTTTAATAAGCCGATTTTATCTAGAAGTGTGCTCAAAATCATTTTAAAATATCACCTTCGCACAGACACTTGGATTAGTAAGGTGAATTGTCCATTATATATTTTCCATGGCACAGAGGATGACCTAATCCCCTATTCTCAATCTGAGATGATTGTGAAAAAGCTTGAGGATACTAACGTTGACTATAAATTCTACACACTAGAAGGTTGTGGTCATAACTATGTGCACCAAAATGGGATCTATATAGAGGAAATCAATAAGCTTTTAGGCCCATCGACGATGGTTACATCACATAAATCATGAAAGGCGCTTTAATAGGCGACCCTGTTACCTTTAGCACTTCAGATCAGCTATACCCAATCCTTTATGAAAAGTTTGGAATTGATGGTAGCTTTGAAAAAATACAAGTTCCTAAAGGTGAATTGAAGCGCTTTTTTGAAACTGCAGACTTTGATTTTATTACCGTCACCATGCCGCATAAAGTGGATGTAATTTCTTATTGCGATACCCTCTCAAACGACGCAAAAGCAATAGGAAGTGTTAACTATATAGCCGTTAAAGATGGAAAGATGCATGGCCAAAATTTCGATGGAATGGGGGCGCTTGATCCTATCGAAGAAAGGCTTTTGGTCAAAGATAAAGTTGTCGTAGTGATGGGGGCAGGTGGAGCTGCTAGAGCTGCGATATATGAGGCAAAAAAGCGTGGCGCTAAGGTGATTTGTGTGAATCGCACTAAAGAGAAAGGGTTAATGCTTGCAAAAGAGTTGCAAGTAGAGTTTTCCGCTACGATCCCACAAGCTTTTGATGTATTTATCAATGCAACAAGTGTTGGTATGGATCCTTTAGATGATCGATCATTAGTTTCCGACAACATCTCTTTTAATGGTAAAGTCGTATTAGATATGGCATCAAGAACTGGAGCTTGTAAGTTAAAGACTGCAGTTACTGGTGGAAATGGGGTATATATTTCAGGGGCTTTGATGTTTTATGCTTTATCCATTTATGGATTATCTTTTTTACTAAAAGATAAAATAAACAGCTACATTTGAAATATTTAGGTTGACATTTAGAGTTTTTAAAACTACAATTTTATTTTTTATTTATTAAAATGAGGAAATAACTTTGCAAAGACTCTTTCTATTGATCTTTACAATCCCTTTGTACATGTGGGCTGCTTGGGGAGACTTTTTTTCCTCCAGTGATGATCCTATCATCAATAATCATGTGAATGTGATCACAGGCAGGTTGCAGCTTAGCTTTCAAGATCATGTGGTGCAGGGGGCTATCCCTTTACCTTTGAGGAGGACCTATACAAACTATGGGGGGACTAAAACTTCCCATTCAAGGTGGAATTTTACCGA
>CAMCSI010000043.1 GCA_945877885.1 Chlamydia trachomatis | reverse complement strand
TATCCAGGCTCTTTTCTATAAAAATTGAGGGTGGTAGGTATCTATTTGTCATATCTTTATACTACTTCTAAAGCTTTTCCTTGTCTATTTATTCATTAAAAGAATAGATCGAGTGTATGAAGATGACAAAAAAAGAGTTTAGCTTAGGGATATTTGTATTTTTCCTAGCTGCAGTATTTTTAATATTTGAAATGGCGGTACAAGTATCTCCAAGTGTGATGACTAAGCAATTGATGCAAGATTTTTCCATCAATGCGGCAGCTCTTGGATGGATGTCTTCTGTTTATTTCTATAGTTACACAATCATGCAAATACCTTCTGGTTTGCTTTATGATAGATTCGGGCCAAAAACATTACTTACAGCAGCCTCCTTTGTTTGTACTTTAGGGATTTTATTCTTTGCGATGGCAAAATCTATTTATCCAGCGGCGTTTGGCAGGTTATTGATGGGTATTGGATCAAGTTTTGCCTTTGTAGGGGTGCTTGTGGTAGCTGCAAGGTGGTTTGATAAAAAGTATTTCCCTACGTTTGTGGGTATTACACAGTTTTTATCATGCGTAGGGTCTATTGCGGGGGTGGTGCCCCTTGCAAAAGCCGTTCAGGTTTATGGATGGCGACCTTTAATGTGGACGTTAATGATCGTAGGCTTTTCCTTAGTAGCTATTTATATATTCTTCTTACACGATCATCCTCAGCATGAATTTGATGATGGGGCCAAGCATGAGCATTCGATTTTAAACCACTTAAAAAAAGTGATGAAAAAAAGCCAATCATGGTTTTGTGCCATTTATGCTTTTTGTGGCTGGGGTCCGGTCCTTATGTTTGCAGCTTTATGGGGCGTGCCTTACCTTTCTACCCGATATGATTTATCTACTTATCAAGCCTCTTTTGGTTCAATGATGCTTTATTTAGGACTTGGGATTGCAAGCCCTTTTATTGGCCATATATCGAGCAAAATACAAAGAAGAAAACCTATCCTAGTTTTAGGAGCACTTCTTGGTTTTGTTTGTTTTTCACTCATTTTGTTTATCTCTAAGCTTTCCTATCCTATTGTTTGTATCCTATTGTTTTTAGCAGGAATTGGATCAGCTGCCCATATTTTAACCTTTGCACTAGCAAGTGATAATAACCCACCATCGATTGTGGGCACATCATTAGGTTTTAATAATATGGCAGTTGTAATTGGTGGAGCGATTTTACAACCAATAGGTGGATTTATCCTAAACAGCTATTGGACAGGAACTTTTAGCGGAAGTCGTGTGCCTATTTATAGTATTGAAGCCTACACTGTATCGTTAAGTATTATTCCGATACTCTATTTACTAGGCTTTTTAGTCTCTGTTTTTTTTATCAAGGAAACCTATTGTAAAAACACCTACCAAAGGAGTAAGAAATAGATGCAGCATTTTATTGAGTTTATGTTTTTTGCCTTTGCAGCGATGGTATCGCCTGGTCCGAACAATTTACTTTTGATGCACTCAGGGTTAAATTTTGGCTTAAAAAGATCAATGCCTTTAATTACAGGGGCGCTATGTGCTTATTTTACCATGCTTATCTCTTTAGCATTAGGTCTTGGAATTGTTTTTGAAACAATACCAAATCTTAAGTTTGCGGTAAAACTTGTGGGATCATTTTACATGATTTATTTAGCATGGAAAATTGCAAAATTGAATGAAAGGAAATTAGATCCCCATCTAGATAAGCCTCTTTCTTTTAAACAAGCTTTTTTCTTTCAGTGGGTAAATCCTAAAGTATGGCTTATCTTTATTGTTTATTTTAGCATTTTTCATATTTCACAATCCTACCCGATAAATGCTTTAATATTAATTATATTGATCCTTATTCTAAATACACCGGTGCTTTTTATTTGGGCAGGACTTGGATCTGTGTTAGAAAAAATTATTAAGTCACCAAAACATAGACAAATTCTTAATTTTATCCTTGCATTTTTTTTAGCTTTTACTGTAATTTTACTCTGGATCTAAAGGAAAACTATGCAGCACTACCTTGAATTTATGCTCTTTGCCTTCTCAGCGATGGTATCGCCTGGTCCAAATAATTTAATGCTCATGCATTCAGGGTTAAATTTTGGAATCAAAAGAACTTTGCCTCAGTTTTTAGGATCAACCATTGGATTAATATTTATGATGGTGCTAATTGCTGCAGGATTAGGGATTATATTTGAAAGAGTTCCAAATATCAAAATTGTGATCAAAGTGTTGGGTACCTTGTACATGCTTTTTTTAGCATGTAAAATTTCGCAAATGAATGAGAATAAAACCAATGCTCAAATAACTGCTCCCTTAACTGTATTAAAGGCTTTTGGCTTTCAAATGGTAAATCCAAAACTATGGGTCATTTGCATCACTTTTTTTGGTGTATTTCAAATGAATACCCACTTTTGGTTAAATTCATTATTCTTAATTACTTCTATCGTTATCATCACTATTCCTAGTGCTTTTATCTGGATGTCCTTTGGTAAAGTGATTGAAAAAATCATCAAAACATCTCGTCATAGAAAGATTTTGAATCTTACACTCGCCTTTTCTTTAGCGGCAACTGTAGTCCTCCTTTGGATTTAAAGTGGAGATAAAGTGGCTAAACGATTAGAATTAGAGATATAATTCATCATTTAAGGGTTGTTATGAAATATTTTTTGATTCCATTAGTGTTTGTTTGTTCTGTTATTCTAATATTTTCTTTGAAAAATAAACAGAGGGTAGAAATCACCTTGAATAATGAGCCTATCTTAGAGCTTTATGTCTCTGGTAGCTGTCCTTATTGTGTAAATGTATTAAATTTTTTGGATCAAAATAACTTACATGTCGTGATAAAGGATGCAAGAGAACCTGATAATGCTAAATTTTTGTTAGAACATGGGAAAAAGCGTCAAGTTCCCTGCTTATTTATTGATAATAAGCCACTATACGAATCAAAAGACATAATTAATTATTTAGAAGAAAGTCTAAAAAAAGACAATCTTAAATAACTATTGATATAAATAATTTTTATTTGTTAGTCATTAATTATGGGATTTGCTTTTATTATATTATTTTGTGCTATCCTTTTGGATTTGTTTAAGATGCCAAAAGTTGCACTAACTTTAACAGTATGCTTTTTGGCTATTGTATCATTTTGTTCATTAATGCTTTATATGTCTGTTCCATTAGGAGGTAAATGAAAACTTTTGCCTATGTGAATGCATTACTTTTATACATACTATTTTTTGTCTTATTAATGGCTTACTATGAAGAGTTTGTGAATGCAAGACCTCCGTGTTCGTTTTGTGTGATGCAACGATTTTTTATGGTGGGTATTGCTGTTCCGCTGATGTTTAATGTCGTAGGTCCAATTTCCTATAAAAATACAGCTGCAAGCCTTTTAGCCTGCGTGCTAGGTTCTGTAGTCTCTTTATATCAATGGTCAGGGTTATTAATTAATGATGGTGTTTCTACAAGTCCAAAAATTTTTGATTTTCCTTTATACATTTGGTCAACTTTGCTATTTTTTGCAATAGCCCTTTGCTTATTTATGATGCTCTTTTTTATGAAAAGCTCTTACCCGGCCCACTCTAACCTATTTACCAAAATCGGCTATGGCTTATTTTTTATCATGATGCTTTTTCAAATTGTAACCGCCTTTTATTCATGCGGCGCATTGATGTGCTAAGTAGATCAAATATAGAGATTAAAAGTGCAAACGGGGTAAATACCACCGCAAATAGAAGCTTTTCCTCTAGAAAGGGGATAATAGATAAGGTAAGCAGAAGCATAGTAAGCAAATAGGGAAAAGAGCGCTTTTCTAAAAGAACAAATATCGATGCACAAAGTAGAAAAATAGCTAAAACGTAGACTGAATTAAAGGTGATATCACCATGTAAAGAGAAGGCTACCGGAAAAATGGTTAAAGGAAATAAGGAGATAAGAGTCATGTTAGAGGGGTAGATATCTTTTGTTGCCAGTAAGTAAAGGCATGTGATGGGAAGAAATAGAGAGATAAACAAAGGTAAGTTTACCCCATAGAAATGAATAGAGGTTAATAAGGCAGAAAAAGAGTGTAAAAGAGTGATAAAAAATAAAGAGAAAAAAAGGTGCTCAGTCTCTTTTTTTGGATGAAAAATCAGGGCAGAGATGAGAAGAAAGATTCCAAGCTGATGATAAAGAAAAGAGGGTGGAAGAAAAATATAATAGAAGAGACAAAGGGTCGCACTTGACAGAAGGAGGGAGATTTTTGATGCAATGTTTGCGACAAATAGTGCTACTAAAACTGCCATGATTGCGGAAGGAAAAGTGAATACACAAATTTCTCTGACAAAGCTCAATACCCCTTTATATTTGATTAGATTTATCAGAAGAGGAAATGATCCACCAAGTTTTGTGCAGGTATGCCATAACGGAAGGTAAAGGGCAAGCATAAGTGGTGCATACTTTTTCATAATAATTAAAATTTTAAATTTAGATATTTTTTTTCACGTTATCAAAATAAATTTAATAGTGCAATCTATTCTGCGAGACTGTATCCTTGATCGGATGAAAAAAAGTACTATTTGCATACGTGATCTAACTAAAAGTGGAGAAGGGGTAGGTTCGATAAATGATAAAGTCATTTTTATCGAAGGAGCGCTACCTGGGGAGGAGGTGATCTGTAAAATCACCTCAGAGAAAAAGAATTATTCAAAAGGGGATTTGTTACAGATTCTCATCCCTTCGGGACACAGAGTATCTCCGCCATGTCCTTATTATGGAGAATGTGGGGGCTGTCAGCTTCAACATGCAGATCAGGATCTTTCTGCAATGATCAAGAAAAACCAGGTGATTTCTGCGTTAAAAAAAATAGCAGGGTTAGAAAACCCGGCCGTTTCAGAGGTTTTTAGATCTATAGATGCTTATGGATATCGCAATAAGATTACGTTTCCGTTAATGGAAGTAAAAGGGGACAAAGTAATTGGCTTTTTTAAAAAACGAAGTCATGAAATTGTCTCTATTGATACATGTCTTCTACACATCCCATTTGCCGATAAAGTGTATAAAGATATTAAAAAACTACTAATTAATTCTAATCTTTCCTTTTTCAATGAAGAAAAAAATAGTGGAGATTTACAACATTTAGTGATTAGAACAAGTAGCTATGAACAGAAGGTTCTTGTAGGGATCATAGGATTAAAAAAAGCTTCAAAGGAGTTGATTGCTCTTGCAAAAGAGATTTTTAAAGATCCTTTAGTAAAAGGTGTGGTTTATGGAAGAAAATCTAAAGCTTCTAATAGCATTTACCCAGATTCTGAGGAACTTCTTGTAGGTGAGGGTGCTCTTGTCGAAGAAATTTTAGGGGTGAAAGTAACTATCTCCTTACTCTCTTTTTTTCAGGTGAATAAAAATTGCGCTGAAAAGATGTATAGTACAGCTTTTGAAATGGCAGCACTTTCTGAAGGGGCAAAGGTGTTAGATGCTTACTCAGGGATTGGAAGCTTTGCCATTTACCTTTCAAAAAGGGGGCTTTGTGTAACTGGGATTGAATCTTTCCCAAAAGCGGTAGAAGATGCAAAGATGAACGCCCAAAATAATGGGGTTAACGTAGATTTTATCGAAGGTGAGGTGGAAAAAGAGGCAAAAAAACTCCTAAATTTTGATGCTGTATTTATTAATCCACCAAGAAAAGGGGTGCATAAGGATGTAATAGATGAAATTGCACGACTTCGTCCTAAAAAAATTATTTACACCTCTTGTGATCCTGCCACGTTAGCAAGAGATATAAAACTTTTTTCTGAACATGGATATAGTTTTGTAAAGGCATCTCCCTTTGATCTTTTCCCTCAAACCATGCATGTAGAGACATTGGTCTTAATGGAAAAAAGGGATGGCTTATAACCTATTTATTTGTTAACGTGAGATTAGATGATCACAAAAGCTAGTAATAACAAAACAACACTTGCGATAATTTTATCGGGGGTACTAAAAGAGCCCTTTGCTTGTTTATACTTACTTTTGCCTTTTTTCCTTTTAAAAGATTTACAGGCAACCGCTTTTCAAATTGTTATTTTAACCACCCTTCGTCCCTTGGTCTCTATTTTTTCTTTCTACATAAGCGAGTTTATCACTATGAAAGGGATGAGCTTAAAAAGTGCTGTTTTATGGACAGGGTTGCTTGCAAGAATTGCTTTTATTCCAGCCTTATGGACTGGTAATAGTTGGCTTTATATCTTCGGATCAACGCTATACATGATTTTTACAAGGGCGGAGATCCCCGCTTGGATGGAGGTGATCAAAACAAATGTGGAACGAACCAAATGGGAAAGAGCGTTTTCTGCTGGATCGATGATCAGCTACACTTCAGGGGTCTTTGTAACCATTTTATTTCATAATCTTATTGATGCCCATGATGGGGGATGGAGGGGTATTTCCACCGCCTCACTTGCCCTTAGTATGATAGCGGTGATCGTTCAAAGTCTATTGATTGTAAATGATAAAAAAACCCCGCAACTTTCTGGTGGGGGAATGATTAAGCCTATAAAAGATGCATTTCTTCTCCTTAAGGAAAATCATGAATTTAGAAAGTTTCAATGGGCCTTTATGCTTGGAGGTCTTGGTTTAATGATTATCCAACCGGTAATTCCCATCTATTTTTCAAATACCTTATCGATTAAATATTCTGATCTATTAATTGCCTTTTGCGTCTGCAAAGCGCTCGGGTTTGTTCTTACCACCCCCATTTGGAATAAGCTTTTGAAAAAATTGCCGTTCAATTTATTTATTTTTAGCATCTTATGTGGATTTGCCATTTTTTCCTTCCTTTTGATCTTTTCAGCACTCTCTATGCAGTGTATTTTTCTAGCCTACATACTCTATGGTATTGCTGGGGCAGGAAGTCATTTGGTATGGCATTTATCTGGGCCAATGTTTTCAAAAGAAGAGGCTTCTAATAGGTATACCGCTGTAAATGTGGTTATGGTAGGGGTAAGAGGCTTGGTAGGACCCTTTTTCGGAGGCTGCTTACTTTTGGTCATGGACCCTATCTGGATATTTGCCTTTAGCATGATTTTATGCCTAACTGGCGGGCTCTACTATTATCAGAAGAATGAAAATCAGGCGGTTGTGATTAAATAAGATCCTAGACGTATCATAAAGATATCTAAAAATAATTAGGAGATCGTTTATGAAAGGTAAAATATCAAAAGCTTTGTTGCTTGCCACTTTATGTATTACTGTAGTTTGTAGTTCCTGTTCAAAGGGCGTAAAATCATATATCACTGGTAAAGAAAAATGTAATAAATTCATGGTTACTGCCTATTTTAAAAATGTGGAAGGCTCTATTCAGATGAGCTTAAATGGGAAGAAGTTTAGAAATGTTGCCCCGATGAATCAGATTAATTCTGCACCTTCAAACTATCAAATCCAATTGCATTATTCAGGTTATGGGTTTGGGACAAGCCCTGAAGATACAGCTGAGGTCAACAGGATCTTTCAGGCAAATGCTAATAATTCTAAGGTGTATGAAGTAAAAATTAATAGACGTGCGCCAAAGGTAATTACCGTTTGGTTTAAGATGGAAAATTATAACTACTATATGTCAAAATATGAGCTTTCAGCAGGTTCAAAGCATTGGGTTCTTGTGGGTCCTGTTGGGGTGTCGATGTTTGGTGTTGCAGCCCCTCCTTCTAGCGCCTTAGTTCAATCTGTACCAAAATTTAAAGACTACTGTTTTGAGAGTTCAACAAGGGAAAAAGTGAACCGTATGAATATATTTTCTCAGCATAAAGGTTCCTTTAATGGGGGAGATGGTAAGGTTTTTTCTATACATATGTATAAAGAATAGACTTCTAATTAAGCGGATTTATTTTATAGTAAGCCGCTTTTTTATTTCCTTCTTGTCTAATGAGCCCCTTTTCAATTAGATCAGCAAGATCTCGTTGCAAAGAGCGCCTATTTATTCCTGGGCAAATAAGCTCAAAATCTTGAATGTTAAAATCTTTCTCATTTGTAATTATGTTCTCCAATGCCCCTTTTTGTCTTGAGGATAGTTTATACTCAAGCATTAACACATCTAGTTTCATAGCTTGAGATCCTTTGAATTGAATTTCGTGCATTTGGGTTTCTAACGCTTTACAGAAGTACTCAAGCCAGCTTGTCATATCCATATTGTTATTTCTAACGGATTGAAGAGCTTGATAGTAATCTTGCCTATTGCGATCGTAATATTCACTTATGGTAAAAAGTTTCTTAAAATCATAGCCAAAGCGGTATAAGCATAATGTGGAGAGAAGTCTGGAGGTTCTACCATTACCATCTACAAATGGATGGATGTGGACAAGTTGAAAATGTGCTATACCAGCAGTAAGGACTGGGGGAATCGTCACTTCATTTTGTAACCAATCTGTAAGCTCGGCCATCAAAATAGGAACATCATAAGGTGTTGGGGGCGTGTAGATGATTTCTTTGGTTTTTGAGTTAGCAACGTAATTTTGAATAGTTCTATACCTGCCAGGCTGCGCACAATTACCTCTTACATCTTCTACTAGGTGTCTGTGAATTTCTCTGATTAAACCTTCAGTGATTTTTCCCTTACAAAAGACATAATCAGCAACAAAATCAAATGCTTTCCTATAGTTCAATAATTCTTTAACATCTTCAGCGTCAACGCCCTGCATTCTTTCCCCTAAAATAAGCCTTTCGGATTGATCAAGACTTAAATGGGTACCTTCTATATGAGTTGTGTGATGCGCCTCTAAAATCAAAGCGCGCGCTTGCATTTTGGATATCCAGTCCTTTGATAAAATGGCAGCTTCTAAAAACCCGCGCGTACGCTCAATAGCAGTTAGCGCTGATGCTATAGGGATGGTAATAGTGAACTTAGGCTTAAAAGGCATGATTTTACGACACTTTTTTCTCTATTATGTCACAAAAACTCATATCGATCAATTTTTTTACGACATTGTACGACATTCTTTACGACATTTTTCTTCAAATTATGTCGTAAAAAAACTATTAAAGTTTTTTATTGACTAGGTTTGCTAAGAGTCCTATTCTACGCTAATATGAAATATTTACTCATTTTTGTACTCTTTTGTGCGGCTTTTTTTGGCTTTATGATAAAAGTTGATGTAAAGGAAAAAAATGATCGTTTACCTTTTAACAAAGAAACAGAAGATCAACTAGTCTTTACAAAGTATTTAGGAAATTATCAGGAGCTTGGGTGGATAGAGGAACCTTCTGAAATTTGTAGATCTTTGAAATTCCTAGAAGGGGTGTATGATGGACAATATTTAGCCTATCTAGAGTTTTTTTTGCCTAAAAAGCCCTCTGCTAGATTGCAGTTTAATGAGTTTGTAGATTTGTATAATAAACTTAAGACGTTGCAATCGATGAGTCTATTTACAAACGAAGAATTTAAAGATGTGGTCTTTTATAGTTTAATTCTTGGAAGGTTAAGCGCTACAGAAGAGTTTAAAAACCGTTGTTGGATTTATGACATACAGAGGCTTTCAGAAGGGATAATCCTTTACCCATCCATTTTTCCTACCTTGCAAAGGTTTACCAAACAACAACAGGAATTTCTAAGACTTATATTGGAAGGGCTTC
>CAMCSI010000042.1 GCA_945877885.1 Chlamydia trachomatis | reverse complement strand
TCTTTCTTAGCTTGCTCATCTCTTTCAACTTTTAATTTTGTTTGTAACTTGACACTTGAGTAAGAGGCAAGCACAGCTTTACCTTGCGGTAAAAGATAATTACGAGCAAATCCAGGAGCCACATGGGATAACTCTCCCTTGCGTCCATGATTTGTCACATCTTCAAGTAATAATACATGATACTTCATGGCTTCTCCTTATGCTTCTGATGCGGCAAACGGCATAAGTGCAATACATCTTGCGCGTTTGATCGCTTTGGTTATAGTTCTTTGTTGTCTTGCAGATACACCAGTTATTCTTCTTGGAAGAATTTTTCCTCTTTCTGTCACAAACTGCTTTAATAACGCTACATCTTTATAATTGATATCCACTACATCAAGTGTACTCATTGAACTTTTACGTCCTTTTGAAAAATTAGCATTTGGATTACTTTTCATCATATGAACCTCTACTTTCTACTTCTTTAAATTCTATTACATTTTCTTCTGGCACGCTTTCAACTAGAACATGCATAGATCTTAAAAGATCTTCGTTTAATGAATTTGCTATTATAAATTCTTTAATCGATGGAGATGGTAGATCAAAATACAATACGTAAAAATGCCCCTCTCTAGATCCTTTAATTGTGTAAGAAAGCTTCTTTCTTCCCCAATCAATCGTCTTTTCAACTTTACCACCACCTTCGGCAATGACACCTGCAATCTTAGCAAGTGCTTTTTCTTTTGCATCATCTGATAAAGATGTGCGCAAGATAAAAATACCTTCATATAAATTCTTTTTTAATACTGCCATCTAATCTCTCCTTAGATCTTCTTTTTGTTTTTCTTTCTGATCTTGCTGCCTATTTTCTGCTACATACTTCTTTATCTCTAATACGCATGTTTGGACAATCTCATCCATCTTCTCCATTTCTGCTTTAGAAAAATCTTGCAATACAAAATCAGCTAAATCTTCTGTTGTTTTCTCACCTATTCCAATTCTTAATCTTGGATACTCTTTTGTTCCCAAGCAATTCTCAATATCTTTTAAGCCATTATGACCACCTGCAGAACCGCCCACTCTTAAGCGCACCTCTGCAAAAGAAATATACGTATCATCACTTAAAACTAATAGATCTTGCGCTGAAATATTATAATATTTCATACACTTAACCACTGCTCCACCTGATAAATTCATATACGTTGTTGGCAGTAAAAAAATTATTTTTCTACCCTCAACTACCCCTTGTGCTACATACCCATCTACTTTTGCCATAGATTTAAACTCAGCTCCTAAGGACTTTACAAAATAAAACAAAACATAGGCACCAATGTTATGCCTTGTATTTTCATACTTGCGCCCAGGATTTCCTAAACCTACAATCAATAAAGGGGTATCTTTATCCATACTACTTCTTCGTTACTGATACCAATACTTGTTTTTCATGAATTTTTAACTTCATACTTGGCATAAGCACTACGTCTGAAACTCTTATTTGATCCCCAAGCTTAATATCTTTCACGTTAATTTCGAAATTTTTTGGAATCTCATTTACTAAAGATGAAATCTTTACAGATCTTTTCACCTTTTTCAACTGACCACCTTGAGCAATACCTGCACACAGATCAGCACTTTTCAAAACCACAGGAACATAAATAGAAATTCTATCTGTATCCTTCACTCTCATGAAATCAATATGTTGAATATCATAAGTTGTTTTGTGATAAGAAATATCTTTAATAAACGCTGTAAACGTCTCCCCTCTAAAACTACACTTAAAGCGAACTGTTGCCAAAGAACCTGGCTCAACTTGTCTTAAATGTGCTTCAAATACTCTTTTATCAATTTTTACAGAAAAACTGTTTCCTGCTTTATCATAGACAACAGCTGGAACAAAGCCTTCTCTTTTAAGACGCTTAATATTCTTGCCACTTTCTCTTTCTTCTAAAGTAATATTCATACACCACCTTTTATTATACTTTACGTTTCTCAAATGAGAAAAAGTACACAGGCAAAAATAATCCATTTTCTTGAAATAAAGAGAGAGAAGAAACTTCTCTGCTGTAAATTTCAAAGATAAGAACTGCATTGATTGCAATTATGGATCATCTGTTACCAGAATGCTTATCCTCTACTTTCTTTTTTTTAGATAAAAAAATTAGGATGTATAGTCCCCGCATCAGCTGCGTTTATCTAAAGTTTTTTGGGGTGGCAGGATTCGAACCTACGCATGGCGGTACCAAAAACCGCTGCCTTACCGCTTGGCCACACCCCAATCTATTAAGTGAAATATGATAAAACTTTCCAAATTTTTTTGCAAGTATCAATTGTCTTTTTTTTTATTCAATAAAATACTATACAAAAATCTATGACTCCATTGCACATTATCCATGTAACATCTGAATTCAACCCCCTTGCAAAAGCCGGTGGTCTTGGCGATGTGGTTCATGGTCTTGCAAAACAACAAGTGCTTAATGGTAATCGGGTATCTGTTATTTTACCAAAATATGACCTGATTAACCTCACCCTTTTAGACACTTTTGAGATCTATGTGGCTGATTTATGGACTTACCAAGATAACAAAGCACATCACAACACTGTATACAAAACTATTTACGAAGGAATTACTCTTTTTTTGATTGACCCACACCATCAAAGTAATTATTTCAATCGTGGACTTATTTATGGTGCATCAGATGATTCTGAACGGTTCCTTTACTTTTCAAGAGCTGCAGTAGAGTTTTTAAGTAATGAAAAAACATCTTTAAATATACTACATCTTCACGACTGGCCCACAGCAGTGATTGCCCCACTTATAAAATGTATGTTTTCAAACCTTAGTAGAAGCATAGATTCCATTGTATTTACCATACATAATATAGAACACCAAGGAAAAGTTCACCCAAAAGAGCTCTCTAGAATTGGGCTATATGGGGCAAATTCTTTGACCGATCCAAACAAGCCAGAATATGCAAACTTAATGAAAGGCGGTATTACCTATGCAGATAAAGTCACCACAGTTTCCCCCACCTATGCTAAAGAGATCAAAACGGCTGAATTCAGCTTTGGCCTTGATAAAACTATAGAGCAATATAAAGATAAACTATTTGGTGTAATTAATGGGATTGAACAAGAATCATGGAATCCTGCAACAGACCCACACCTGTTTGAACCTTTTCCCTCAAATGGCACCTATATACAAGACATTCTTAGGAAGAAAACCATTAATAAACAAGCATTATTTAGAGAGCTTGGAATGACTCCAACAAATGGCGGACCATTAGTCATTTGCGTTACCAGACTTGCAAGTCAAAAAAGCCCCGAGCTCATTTTAAAAGCGATCTCTTTAACAATAAGAAAAGGGGGCTGTTTTATACTCCTGGGTAGTATTTGTGAGAAAAATTTGGAAAAACCCTTCACTGAAGCAAAAAAGGCTCTAAAAGACAACCCAAACGTATTTCTTTGCTTTCAATTTGACGAGGCTTTTGCACATAAACTCTTTGCAGCAGGTGATGCCATCTTTATTCCATCGAAATTTGAACCCTGCGGTCTTACCCAAATGATCGCTATGCACTACGGCACCGTTCCAATTGCAAGAAATACTGGAGGTTTAAAAGATACGATCAATGATAGCACCGTAAAAGATCCTTCTGGATTTTTGTTTGATGAACTTTCAGAGGCAGCGGTTGATAAAATCCTTGATACCGCCTTTGATACCTACTTTTATGATAAAGCAAAATGGCAAACTATGATACAAAATGGGATAGGAAAAGACTATAGCTGGAAAATCCCCTCTATTTCTTATGAAAAAATATATAGGAATGAAACTTCTAAAGCAGCAGTGTAGCTGATATGAGTTTATAAGGGATCATGAGCAAACCTATTCTATTTTTACTAAGTGCTGCATCCTCTGTATTTACACGTACCTTTTCAAAAAACGATTCAAGTGGCGACACAAGTTCTGTCAATGAATGAAAAGCCTTCTCGAAATGTCCCTCTTTAAGATCGGCATGAAAAGAGTGCTCCAAACTTTTTACTAACTTATAAAGAGCTTTCTCCTCACCTTCGATTAAAAGATGTTCATTAAAAGAACTCTCTTTTACAGAACTTACAGAACCTTTGACACGTTTATACACTTCTAATAATCTTGTAAATGCATCCGTCTCACTCTTTATACGAAAAATTGCCTTTACGCAGGTAAAAATTTTATAAGGATCAAAACTATCATAAATACCACACATTTCAATAGACTCTGCATCAAATCCAAAATCTTTTAATAACGCTTTCATTCGAGTAATGATGAACAAGGCAACTGTTTCTTCACCGGTTACAACTCTAAGATCAAAAAAGAGCTTATGTTCGATTAAAATACGATTTATCCCAATAGCAGCGCGTCTTAAAGCATACGGATCCTTTGACGAAGTGGGCACAAGTCCAACCCCCATATAGCTCATCAAATGATCCATCCTATCGGCAAGGGCTACTACTATTCCTGATGTACTTAAAGGCAACTCTTTACCCTCTCCAATAGGAAGATAGCTTTCTTCAATACCATTTGCCACCTCTTGATTTTCACCAAAACGTAATGCATAATATTTACCCATGATCCCCTGCAATTCTGGAAACTCATAGACAACATCAGAGACAAGATCTGCTTTACAATATAAAGCTGCCTTCTTTTCATAGGTTAACCCTAAACTGCTTGCAATTTTTTCCGACAAAGTACAAATTCTTTCCACTTTATTGTAAATAGAACCAAGCTGAGGATGAAGGGTCACCTGAGATAATTTTTTATTCCATTCTTCAAAAGATTTATGCAAATCTTTCTCATATAAAAATAAACCATCAGAAAGTCTTGCTCTTAAGACCCCTTCATTATTTGAAACAATTAAACTTGAAGGCTTTTTATCTACTGCTACAATAAATTTGGTAGAAATTTTCCCATCACTATTTCGCATAGGCCAATATTTTTGATGATCAATCATTTCCGAAAAAATCAACTCTTCTGGAAGGTAGAGAAATTTTTCGTCAAACTCACCTACACTTAAAATCGGATTTTCACTTAAAAATAAGACCTGAGAGGTCACCTTTTCCCGGTGAACAATCTTGCAGTGATGATAGATCTCAAGGTCATTTAACTGAGCATCTATAGATTCCTTTCTTTCAGAAATACTTGCTAAAACAAGCCCCTTTTTAAGGGTTGCTTGATATTCCGAAGGTTTTGAAATTACAGCAGTTTTCCCATCCATCTGCACGTTTAACCATACTTTATTAGAGGATCTAACCCCTTCAATTTCAAGATCAATCACTTGCTTATCTAACAAAACTACTAAGGAGGTAATTGGTCTTGCAAAAAGAAATCCTTCCTGCCCCCAGCGCATTTTTTTAGGAAAACGTGTGGCTGAAATCAACGCTTTTAAATTTTCTTGTAACAGACTTCCTACAAAAACTCTCTCTTTCGTCAGCTTAAAAATCAGCCTTCCATCCACTACATCAATTCTATCCTCAAACTCAAGCTGTTTTTTTGAAGTAATAGCAAGACCGACAGATTTAAAAAATCCTTCCCCTTGCTTTGTAACAGATCCAGACTCATCAAAAGCCATCGATTCAGCAGGCCCTTTCTTTTCTTCCACAAATTCTTTTGTATAGGTTTCAAGGTTTAAAATATAAACCCCTAATCTTTTTGGTGTTGCAAATACCTCTAAAGACTCAAAACCAATTTTTTGCGAAGTTAAAAATTCTTTAATGTTTGACTCTAATGAGTTAATGGCCATCGAAATAGCATTTGCCGGCAAATGCTCTGACCCTATTTCTAAAAGAAAATCGACCCTCTCTTTTGAGATTTCAGTGACAGGAACTAATTTACCCTCCCCTTTTTGTCTATTTGTACCAAGTAGGGAAAACCCCGTTTTTTTCCTATGCTCAATATAACTTTCTGCTGCACCGCAACAAAGCTCCCTTACTCTATGTATCATGGCAACTCTAGCTGTTGTAGAAATAGCGCCCCTTGCATCGAGCATATTAAAGCAATGAGATGCCTCTACTGCCATATCATAGGCAGGGATCGGCAATTCTAAATCAAGAAGACGTTTTGACTCTGCCTCACATGCCTCAAACTTTTTCTCCCACATAGAGACATTTGCCTCTTCAAAGTTATATCTGCTGTATTGCACCTCGGCATCTAAAAACACATCGCCATAGGTTAAGGTCTGATTATAGGCTAAGTTGTAAACATTTGTTTGCTTTTGTAAAAACAAAGCAATTCTTTCAATACCATAGGCAAGTTCGGCTGGAATTTCGGTTAAAGCAATACCGCCAATTTGCTGAAAATAGGTAAACTGAGTAATTTCCATCCCATCACACCAAACTTCCCATCCAAGACCACTTGCCCCTTGAGTTGGAGATTCCCAATCATCATGAACAAAGCGAATATCATGGTTTTCTAACTTAAACCCAATTGCCTCTAGCGACTCTAAATAAAGCTGTTGCATATTTGCAGGGGTGGGCTTGATCATTACCTGAAATTGATGAAAGCGCTGCAATCTATTTGGATTTTTTCCATACCTACCATCTGTAGGTCTTCTTGAAATTTCCACATTACAAACGCTATAAGGCTCAGGTCCAAGAGCTCTTAAAAATGTCTCTGGATTAAAAGTTCCAGCACCGGTTTGTAAGTCGTGGCTTTGTTGTAAAATACAATTTTTACCCGCCCAAAAATTCTGTAAAATTAATATGATGTCTTGAAATGTTTTCATACCCAAAAATTATCCTTTATCTAGAAAAAAAGATCAAGATGAATATCTACACACGGCCCTTGAAATTAAAACCAAAAGGGATTATAGTTAAGTAAAAAAGCTTTTTTAACATGTACCAACAAACACCTTTAATAATCACCTTAAGCCGCATTGTTCTTTGTCCAGTATTTCTCGTCATTTATTTATTTTACCAAAAAATGAATATTCCTTTAGTGGTACTTCCCTACATTCTCCTAGTACTTGTGATTATTTTAGAGTTAACAGATATCTTTGATGGGATCGTTGCAAGAAAGCGAGGTCTTGTGACAAACCTTGGTAAAATCATTGACCCTATGGCAGATTGCATTGTTAGACTATCTGTACTTCTTACATTTACTCAAGGACTGATACAGCTCCCCATGCTTTTATGTCTACTTTTTGTCTTTAGAGAAATTATCATAAGCACGTTAAGAACTCTTTGTGCATTAAATGGACATGCCCTAGCCGCCCGTTTATCAGGCAAATTAAAGGCAATTTTTCAAGCAACTTCCATCATATTCATTATTTTGCTCATGATTCCCTATTCTTTAGGGTTCCTCTCTTTAGATTTACTTCAAACAATCTCCTTATGGATAATATCAGTAAATGCAGTATACACAATACTTTCAGGTATAGAATATCTATATGTGCATCGAAATGATATCAAAGCCTCTATCAGACCTCTTGCGTAACTTAAGATTTCTTCTGAAATAATTTTAAGCTTAGGGACCATAGTGAAATAAATGGTATCAACATAAATCCTGGTACAAATGAAAATATCCCAATCATTTTCCATGCCCCACCCATTAGCCAAAATGGTCTTAACATTGCATTTCCTCTCATCCACACTTTTTGGCCTTCAAGGATCACCATTTTGGACTTTTTATTGCGCATAAAGGAATAATTACCTTGAAATATTAGCTTTGCCTTTTTTCCATCCAAAGATGACATGGTATAAATTTTTTTATACTCAGTGGTATCTAACATATTCACCACTTGTTTGCATGCAGGGCAGCTTGTATCGTAAAACAATCGTCTCATTTTCTCTCCATAATAGTTATTTTATTTTTTTTAACACGGTCAAATTCTTTAGCTAAAGCAAACATTTGCTCTTCTGTATGGCCACCTTCTTGAATTCTAGTCCTAATCTCATCACATCTTTTTAACCACTCTCGATCAAGAATTTTTTGACAAAGTAGCTTTATCCCTTCTTTTGCCTTCAGGGTATTCATTCTTTTACCTTTCACCTCTTCTAAAAACCGAAACTGCTCCTCACTTAAAGAAATACCGAGGTGAAGACTATCAATTTTTTCAGAAGAAAGATGAAGTTTTTTAGCAACTGTAAAGACCTGGATAACTTTTGGATCATGAAGGTACTCTACTTCAATATTATCCATCATTAAATCGAGTAAATCTTTTTCCTCAGTGAGTAAAAGCCATCTTATCAAATCCTGCTCTAAAACATCCTTTTTTAGATCCAACACTGTCTTTTGCACCCTTACTTTTTGAGTAGGAGGAGGTGGTGTCGAAGTAACAATATATTGCCCCGGAACTCCCATTAACCGAGAAAGCGCCTTTTCCCCCTCATGGATCATTATAGGATGCCTCCATTCACCAATCATCTTCTTTACCTCTGAGATCACTGCATTTTTCCCTGCAGGAGAATCAGCTTTGCCTCCTAAAGAGAGCATTTCCAATAAAAAAGGGAGGTAACCCTGCTTTTGCTCAAGTAATTTTTCAAAGGCTCCTTTTCCATACTCAAGTAAAAAGGTATCTGGATCTACACCCTTGCTAAAACGGCATACAGAGACATTTGCCCCCTCTTTTTGAAAAAGTTGTCCTACCTTTACGGCAGATTTATCCCCAGCTTCATCCCCATCAAAACAAATAATGACCTCATTTACCCCAAGTTTCATCAATTCCTGAACATGATCTACCCCAAAAGCGGTCCCTTGTGAAGCTACTGTATAATCAAATCCTTCAAAAATTAAACGAAGAGCATCAATTTGCCCCTCTACAATAATTACTTTTCCTTCTTTTGCTATCCTTCTTCTACTGTAATTTAAGCCAAATAAAGTTTTTGATTTTTTAAACACCTCTGTTTCTTTCGTGTTGATATATTTTCCGCCAAAGACATTTTCATTAATCTTTCGTCCAGAAAATCCAATAGCTTGACCCACCCCATTGTGAATAGGGAACATAATTCTTTCAGAAAAAAATGGACGTTTTACACCTTCTGTTAAAATACCTGCAAGAACAAGCAGCTCTTCTGAAAAATTCTCACTTTTGTAAAATGCTTTTTGAAACCTTTCCTCTTTTGGAGCATATCCAACCATGAATTGTTTAATAAAATCCTCGGATATCCCTCGCTTGAAAAGATATTCTAGCGCAACTTTACCCTCCTCACTATGTAAAAGATGAAAATGAAAAAATTCTGCTACTTTTTGATTAATCCTATATAAATCTTTTTTATAATCAGAAGCGGTCTCTTTTACTCCAGTATATTCAAGTTTGATATGGTATTTATCTGCTAAATACTCTACCGCCTCATTAAAACTCACTCCTAAAAAATTCATTAAAAATGCAACGGCATCGCCATGGGCGCCACACCCAAAACAATGGTAGTGGCTATCACCACCAGTTACGGTAAAGGAGGGAGTTTTTTCATTATGAAAGGGACAAAGCGCTTTAATCTTGCCTCCAACGCGCTTAAGCTCGATATGAGAGCCTACAATTTCTTGTAGATCTATCCTTTCCCTTAATCTTTCTAAGCATTCTTTTGTCAATAGTGGCATAGGGTTATTATAACAGAAAAAAAGAGTAAAGTCCATACGATTTTTCTTTAAGAAAAACTTAC
>CAMCSI010000041.1 GCA_945877885.1 Chlamydia trachomatis | reverse complement strand
GTAGCCCTGATGTTTTGCAAAAAATATCGGAAAAAAAGAAGGTTGAGAGCAATTTTTCGTTAGAGCCCCATTTATTAGAAGATGATGGCACAACTATTTATTTAAAAGGTGGGGAGATATTATCTCTTGGCGATTTATTAAGAGCCTTTATGGTAAAATCGGCAAATGATGCAGGCAATGTTCTTGCCTCTGTTTATGCTAAAAGTATTGCCGAATTTATGGGAAATATGAACCGATATTTACGGGGCATCGGGTGTAAAAATACCCATTTTGTCAATCCCCATGGACTTCACCACCCAGATCATGTGACAACTGCTCATGATCTTGCACTCATATTAAAGCGGGCTATAAAGCATAAGCTTATTCGAGATATTATGGCTACCACTACCTATGAGATACCAGCAACAAACAAAGCCCCAGTAAGAGAGCTTAAGACAACAAATGCCCTCATACGAGAAGATAGTAAATACTATTGCCCCTTTGTCGTAGGGGGTAAAACAGGTTATCATAGAAGAGCAAAGCATAATGTGGCTGTATTTGCAGAGAAAAACAATAGATCTATTGTAGCTGTTGTAAATAATGGGGAAACATCTGATCAACGATTTGCTGACATTTTAAAAATCTTAACTGCAGTATATGAAGAGATGAGTATGAATAGAGTATTATTCAATGCTAAAGAAGCTAAATTTACTCATGACTATCCTTGGGGAAATGATACAGTGGTGGCTTCGTTAAAAGATGATTGTATTCTTTCCTACTACCCATCCGAAGAGGAAAATATTGATGTGCAGGTTCACTGGGAGCCTATTTTTAACCCTATTAAACCTGGTGATCTAGTTGGGACAGTGGATATCTACTCAGATGATGGTTCTGCCATTTATCAACAAAGTATTTTTGCGGAAAATCTTGTAGATCATAGCGTTACCTATAAAATCCGCAGCGTGATCAATCAAATGATTAAGTTTTTGGCTACCTATCCAATCACTTCGGTATTAAGCTTTTTGATCTTTTTTTACGCTTTATCTAGACGGAAACAAAAGGCAGTATAAATCTAAAAAGTTCTGACAGCTAAGTTCTTCAGGTCTTGCTTTATGATTGCACCCAATTTGAGCTAAGGATTCTGCGATAGGAAATTCTTTCATGACCGAGGAGATCATTTTTCGTTTTTGAGAAAAGGCTTTACGAACAAAAGCAACAAAGCCATCGGCATTTTGTAGTGGCAGCGTCTTTTTAGAAATTAATGAAATGATCACAGAATCAACTTTTGGCTTCGGGGTAAAGCAGCCAGGTTTTACTACAAAAAGAGATTTCTTTTCAAAAAAATAATCTGTAAAAACAGAAAATGAGCTTCTATTGCGAGAAGGAGCCTCAGCCATAATACGATCTGCCATCTCCTTTTGCACCATAAGTATTGAGGAGGAAAAAATGGGACCTTTATCTGCAATGAGTGCTATGATGGGGGATGTGATGTGATAGGGGAGGTTGGATACAATTTTTGTTCCCGTGGGTAGAAAGGAAAGATCCGTATCTAAAATGTCCCCTTCAATTAAATGAAAGTTCTCATTATCGCCTAAGTATTTACGTAAAATGGAAGCGGCAGAGCGATCAAATTCAACTGCATAAACAATTGCTCCCTTATCTAATAAAGATGCAGTTAATGCTCCTGATCCAGGTCCAATTTCTAAGACAATATCGCCTGGGTTAATAGCGGCAGCAAGGATAATTTTATCAACGACATTTTGATCTATCAAGAAGTTTTGTGATAAACCTTTCTTTAACTTAAATCCTTCTTCTTCCCAAATTTTCTTGATTTCGGAAATCTTTGTAGGGTTAAATTTATTCATTGTTTAAGGTAAATAGTACTAATTGACTTTGAGCTAGATCTTTTCCATAAAGTCCTTCCACACCGTGCTTTTTGATTAAATCGTTAAAGAATTTTTCAGCAAGCTGCTCGGAGGCTGCAGTTACGATACTATTTCTTAATTGATCAGAAATGTCTGAAAATTCAGGAATAGGCTCTTTTTGCACTTCTTTCAAATGAAGCACTTTACCTGTATAGTTTCCTGCACTTTGCCCAGTGATCACATCTGACATCATGCCTTCTTCAAGATTTTCAAGGACTGCTAATAAGCTAGGAGAAAGCTCTTTAGTGGTTAATTTAATGTCTTTAGACATACCCACTTTTACCTCATTACTCGCTGATAGACTATCTACAATGGCTGCAAGATTGGAATAATTACCCTCCTTTAGCATTTGAGAAATGGTATTGGATGTCATTTTCACCAATTGCTCATCTTTTCCCTGAACATACATTGCTTGATAGATCCACTTATCTTTCATCGGCAGATCTTTGATAAAGCTTTGATAGGACTTTTGAACTTCTTTAGGAGTTGCCTCTATGTTGCATTTGTCCCATATTTTTAAATAACTAAGGTACATGCTGTATAACTCACGTTTACCATTTTCTTTGGCTTCCTCTGGAGTGATTGAAAGGAATTGGTATAAAGGAATTGGACTGTCCCCATATAACTCTGTTGTTTTCTTTGTGATTTCATGGGAAGGGATAGAAAATTTTAACGCTTCGGCTTCAAGTAACATGAGTTCATCTTGAACAATTTTTTTTAACGTGTATTTCCAGTTTTGATTGTAATGAGCAAATACACCCTCTGGGTTATTAAAAGCGGTCTTGTCATATAAATAGAGCTGTCTATCCATTTCTCTTTTTACATCTAAGGCAGTGATTGCTTTTTTACCTACATGGGCCAAAATCGTATTGTTAGTTTGGATAGTGTGACCAAATAGGAGTGAGCTTGTAGAAAATAGGAAAATAAAAATAAATTTAGAGATAATATTCTTCATGGGAGTAAGCATAGCTGTAAGATCGATTCTAGACAAGAGAATTTTTTTTAAAAATAGAGAGGTACATGGCATCACTACCCATCTGTTTTAGGGGGATAAAGTGGTCTAAAACAAAGGTTAAATCTTTCCTTTCCTTTAAAAATGCAGTTTGTTCTTCATTTTCCTCTTTTAATACGCTGCACGTAGCATAAATTAATAATCCTCCCTGTTTTACAAAAGGGATAGCTTTTATTAATATATCTTTTTGGGTGATTACAACCTCTTTTAAAAAATCTTCCGTTAAATCCCATTTTTGATCGGGCCTTCTTCTGAATGTGCCACTGCAAGAGCAAGGAGCATCGACAAGAACGGTATCCATGTGACCTTTAAGGGAGTTGAGCCGTTTTTCCTCTTCATGATAGATTTGAATATTTTGAATCCCTGCACGATTAAGACGCTTTTTAGCATCAATTAGTGGTTTTTTCCTAATATCATGCAGATGTACTTGACCTTTTCCCTTCATAAAAGGGGCAAAAGCAAGCGCTTTACCTCCACTACCGGCGCAATAATCAAGAATATGTTGAGAGGGCTTTGCGTTAACATGTTCTGCAATCATTTGTGACCCTTCATCTTGAGGTTCAAAATGCCCTTTTAAAAAATCAGGCATAAGGTCAAAGCGTACCTTTTTTCCAAGATGAAAACCATATTTTGCAAATTCACACTGAGTAAGATTTAACTCTTCGTGATAGAGTTTAAAAAACTCCTCTTTGTCACATTTTTGCGTATTGATTCGAATGGTCACAGGGGCTTCTTCATTGCTTGTTTTGCAAAAATCTATTGCTTTTTCATACCCTAAGCTATCAGAAATTTTTTTAAAAAGCCATTTTGGAAAACTAACCTGAATATGGGAGGGAAGGTGAGAGTTATTTTTTCCGATGGGACAATCTTGCCCTGTATAAAGATCAACTAATTCCTTAACGGTTTCAGCCTTAAAAGCATCTAAAAGAGCTTTCCATTTCATGATTTCATAGACACCCTTTTTTATCCAAAGCCTATCTTTAGAGCCCAAGGCGTGATGCTCTTTAAAATATTTATGCATATGAAAATCTAAAGATTCTTTTGCATGAAGAGCTGAATCAAGGACTGTTTCTAAATGTTTTTTTCTAAATGGTGACCACATGCAAGAAATTATACCATTTTAAGGGATTTTAGGGTACTTTGAAATAGTAGGAGTTTTAAGATCATGAGAGCATTAGGTAGAATTTTTCTTTCAATTATTTTTATACTATTTGGGGTTTCCTCAGCCATGAATTGGGATGTATCATACACTGATTTAGATGCAGCTATTGTAAATCTTCAAATGTACAGTGGGAATTTTCAATTTATAGGAACCTTTCTTGATCAAATAGTTAACTATACTTCTGTGATCTTGGCTCTTGGAATATTTTTTCAATTAGTAGGGGGTTTACTTGTCTTTTTTGGAATAAGGCAAAGACTTGGAGCTACTTTTCTTTCTATTTATATCATTTCTGCCACGTTGATTTATTATCCATTTTGGTTTTATGAAGGGGAGCAGTTTACAGCTAATTTGATTTTATTTCTTAAAAACCTAGCGATGCTTGGAGGGATTTTCCTCCTTTTTGGGGGAAGAAAAATGTATTCCTCAAATTACGAGATAGTCAATGAAGATAACTAAAAAAGAGCTTCTTTCGGGGATCATTGCAGCTGTTAGCATTACCTTTGCCACTCCTGCTCATCCACTGTTATGCCTTTTAGCTTTTGCTTTTGGGTATCCTGCTTTATTTATTTATTTTTATAAGATTGAGTCAAAAAAAAGAGGGGCCTGGTAGCTTTATGGATCAGGAGTGATCTATATTTTAGTGCAAATGAGGTGGATGGGTCTTGCTGAATATCAAGGAAAAATGATTATTCTGGTCTATTTTTTTCTCTCATTTCTATTTGCCCTCTCCTATTTTGTCTTAGGGATTGTGTTACCTAAAAAACCTGTGGATTTAACTACCAAAACAGTGATTTTTACCTCCTTTCTATTTACTTTTTTTGAATACACAAGATTATGGATTGCATCTGGATTCCCATTCCACACAACAGGGTTAATTTTAACAGCTTATGACTCATCTTTACAGCTTGCATCAATTGCCGGTCTCTATGGTCTCTCTTTTATCGTTATTGCCACAGCTTTACTTGGGGCAAAAAGTTATTATACAAATAAGCCGCTACCTTATTTATGCGCTCTAGTTCTTCCATTTTGCATAGGACTGGGATTATTAAATATGCATCATCCACTTTTTACGGAAAAAGATAAGATAAAGGTAGCAATTATCCAAACAGGTTTACTTGTGGAGCAGAAATGGCCATTAGATGGGTATGAAGGCTCTTTTATTTCATTAAAAGATCAAGTAGAAGGGTTATGGGAAGATTTAAAAGATCTAGAACGTGTTGATATGATAATTCTACCAGAGTCTTGCTTATCGGGAGATGGTCGATTGGATAGGTTCACAAAAGAGGAGTTGGGTCAGCTATTTTCAAAAGATTTCGAACCTTTTTTCTCAGGAAAAGAAAAATACAGTTTTGAAGATATTTTTTCTTCGTTATCGCTTTATATGAACACCGATATTTTGATTGGTTTATTATCTGATGGATATAATTCTGCCTTTTATTTTTCTGGTGGAAAGGTGTTAGGTAGATATAATAAAAGACATCTAGTGGCACTTGGGGAGTATATCCCTTTTAAATTTTTGCAAAATCTTGCAAAACGGTATGGACTTGAATCCTCCTTTTTACCTGGGGAAAAGAGTTATTTACTTCAAGGAAAATGGAAAATATACCCTTCTATCTGTTTTGATGAAGGATTTCCTGAGGATTTTATCTCTTGCCGTAAGGAAAAGCCAGATTTTCATGTGAATTTTACAAATGATGCTTGGTTTAAAGGATCCGTACTAACTGATAGTCACTTTTATTTAGGGAAGGTTAGATCTGTTGAAAATGGCCTTTATACATTGCGAGCCTGTAATACCGGTATTTCTGCTATTATCGATCCGATGGGAAAAGTAATTTCAAGTATAGGAGAAATAAGTAACACTGGTGAGTTAAAAAAAGGGGTAATCATTGAAGCCTTCCAGCTCTATAGCCTGCCTACTTTGTTTCCATTATTGGGTAATTTTGGATGGGCTTATCTACTTGCCGGCGGGATTTTAGGATTATCTCTTTTTGAAAGTGCTAAAAGCTTGAATAAAAAATCACTCTAATCTATTCTTTTATTAACAATTTGATGAATTCTACTGAAATTTAGAGGAGACCTCTTGCCGACCATTTGCGAGAAAAGAGAGATAGATACACCGTTTACAGTAGTCACTAGGCGTCAAAGATCAATTGGTAGTAGTGTAAGTGTTGTAGGAACAGCTCTTTTTTCAGGCGAAAAAGTGACCCTTTCCTTTATCCCTGCCAAACCAAATACAGGAATAAGATTTAGAAGAGTCGATCTTGCTGGAAAACCTGAAGTTTTTGCATCGATTGATAATCTTAAGGGTACACCGCGAACAACGATTATTGAATCTAATGGGGTGGTTATTCAATGTGTTGAGCATGTGTTATCCGCTATATTTGCTCACAAAATTGATAATATTGTAATAGAACTGGATAAGTCTGAACCTCCAATTATCGATGGTAGTGCAAAAGATTTTTTTGATATACTTACTAAAGCTGAAATTATATCAGAGGAAGAAGAAATTTCAAAGTTTTACTTAAATAGGCCGGTTTATCTATGTGAAGGCAATGCTCAGATCATTGCTTTACCTTCTAAGACATTAAAATGCAGCTATCTTTTAGCCTATGAGGGTCATCCTCTCTTAGGAGAATGCTTTTATGAGTTTGATGAGGGAAAAGATGATTATCGTAAAGAGGTTGCAAGCTGTCGAACCTTTGCCACCTTGGAAGAGGCAGAGGCGTTGGTAGGGGCGGGGGTGATTAAAGGGATTTGTCATGAATATGGTGTGGTTATTGATGGGGACCGGGTATTAAACCCTGAAGGGCTCCGTTTTAGTAATGAAATGGCCCGTCATAAGGTGTTAGATTTTCTCGGAGATATCTCATTAGCTGGAAGAGAGGTGGTGGCTCACTATATTTCGATAAGAGGTGGGCATGCATTAAATACACGCCTTTGCAAAAAACTTCACACTATGATTAAGGAGCAAATAGATGTCTCAAACTAAGCCTTTATTTAAAGAGATGAAAGCTTCTGAAATAATGAAGCATATTCCTCATCGCTATCCTTTTTTATTGATTGATAAAATTATTAACGTCGATGAGACAGAGGGTACGCTAGAGGCAATAAAAAATGTAACGATTAATGAGCCGTTTTTTCAAGGACATTTTCCTGAAGAACCTATTATGCCTGGCGTTTTAATTGTAGAGGCCCTAGCACAGGCGGCAGCGGTGGGAATTTCTTTAAGAAATATCGAAGGATTAAAAGTTCTTGTCTCCATTAAAAACTTTAAATTTAGATATCCAGTAAGACCTGGGGATACGTTAAAGTTATCTGTGAAATTATTGCATCTTTCTACCTTTGGTGGAAGGTGTAAGGCGGTGGCAAAGGTGGATGATAAAATATGTGCGGAAGGGGAAATGACATTTTCAATATTTAAAAAAACCAAGGAGAAACAGGAGTTTAATGCCTAACATTCATAAAACTGCCATTGTGCATAAAAATGCTAAGATTGGGGAAAATGTAAAGATAGGCCCTTATTCTATCTTAGACTCTCCAGGTATTGTTCTTGAAGATGGCGTAGAGATCAAAAATCACGTGACTATTGAAGGTAATGTTCATATTGGCCAAAGGACAAAAATTGGCTCTTATGCATCCATTGGGGTGGCAACAACTAATCTTTCCTTTAAAGGGGAGGTTACGTATGTAAAGATTGGGCATGATTGTGATATACGTGAATATGTTTCGATTAATTCCTCTTGCGGTGAAGGAACCACTGTTAGAGTTGGAAATCATTGTTTAATAATGCCTTACGCATTTATTGCCCATAACTGTAAGGTGGGAGATCATGTGATTATGACCAATGGGGCAACACTTGCTGGCTATGTGACTATTGGGGATTATGTGATTTTGGGTGGTCTTTGCGCAATTGCTCAAAAACTTCGAGTAGGGGATCATGCGATGGTTGGTGGGGGATCAAAAATTGTCAATGATATACCTCCTTACGCTATGTGTTCTGGTTATCCTGCTAAAGTGGGTTGTTTAAATATTGTTGGATTAAAAAGACGAGATTTTCCTGCGGGCGTGCAAAGAAATTTAGCTACAGCATTTAGAGTTACTTATAAAATGGGCCTTCGCTGGGAAGATGCTAAAGAGCAGATCTTAGCAACGATCCCTCAAAGTGATCATTTGGATAACTGGATTGAATTTTGTAGCTCATCTGTAAAAGGAATAGCCCCTTATCGAAAAAATCTAGAGCCTTCAAAAACAGAAAAGACGTTTAGTAATAGTTAATTAATGGCGAGGGAAGATGTGCTCTGTTGTATTTTTTGGAACGGATGAATTTGCTGCTTATATTTTAGAAAAATTATTAGATAATGGCATAAATGTAAAAGCTGTGGTAACAAAACCTGATCGAGCTAAACATCGCAATAAACAACTTTTGCCCACAAAAGTGAAAGAGATGCTTCTTTTAAGAGGCTTATCTATCCCTTTACACCAAGTAGAAAAAGCCTCAACCGCTGAGTTTGCTACTACTTTAAGAGGGTATAGTCCAGATTTGTTTTTGGTGGTATCTTATGGAGAAATTATTAGTGAAGAGCTTCTTGCTATACCAAAGATTTTACCAATTAATATTCACCCTTCATTATTGCCAAAATATAGAGGCGCTTCTCCATTGAGATCTGCATTGCTTGCGGGGGAAAAAGAAATTGGTGTGGCTATTATTGAAATGGTAAAAGCGATGGATGCAGGGGATATCCTTGCTTTGGAGAGATTAGAAGTCTTTGAAGGGGAAAACCACTCCATGTTACAAGAGCGTGTCTTTAAAAAATCAAGTGAAATGCTATTAAAGCTGATCTACGAACTCAGCAAAGGGATCATACACAAAGTAAAACAAATTGGTGAGGTAACCTTTACTAAAAAATTTACTAAAGAGGATACACGTATTGATTGGAGTGAAAATGTCTTTAAAATAGCAGCTAAAATTAATGCTTTTGGAGATACCCCTGGAGCTTTTTGTATGATAAAATTAGGGGACACTTCTTTGATGTTAAAAATTACAAAAGCAAAAGTTGTTTCTGATAAATCAAGTACCTTTTTTGGCACAAAAACATTCTCAAAATTAGAGGGTTGGATCATCGTTTGTAACGGGGGATTGTTGCAAATTTTGCAAGTTCAGAAAGAGAATAAAAAATTAATGGAAGTTCAAGATTTCATTAACGGATCGCACCAGCAGGCCCCTTTGCTAGTTATTGAATAAAATATCATAAAAAAAATCAGATCTTAACATCTCATTTGTTTGCTTTAAATAAAGAAAGTATGTATTCTATTAAATTTTGGTGAGTTAAGAAAAATTTTCCTCATTTTTAAAGTTTAAAATCAGGGATTTTTCCTAAAAATTTTCAGAAGTATGTAATAAAACAAAAAAGTAAACACATCTCTTTTTAAAGGGACAAAAAGTTAAGGAGAATAATATGAGCGGAGCAGTAAATAGCCAAAATGCAGAAGTATTAGCAGCGGTAGCAGCAGCAGCGGCAGCGGCAGCAGCGGCAGCGGCAGCAGCG
>CAMCSI010000040.1 GCA_945877885.1 Chlamydia trachomatis | reverse complement strand
AATGCACTGTTCATTAACTCTGAGAGTTCTTGATCAAGTAGCTGTGATGTTTCATCCTCCAAAAGCCCTACTTGTGATCCATTTCTGTAAATATCTAAAAGCTTGACAATGTCTGAAATACCAATATAGGCATCATTTTTGAGATTTTGGATAAACTCTCTATCTTTTTGAATCTGAGAAAGAGCTTTTATTAGATCTAATCTTTGAAATGATTGATCAATCATTTCCGCAAATGATGAATTTTCCATTAACGCACCGATTTTATCGTTAATCTCCCTCATTTCGGGGGTTAATTCCTCTTCTTCGTAGGATGACACTTTACCTTGTAATTTTTCAAGCTTAAAAGCCTCCGCATCTGTTAGGGAAAGTTTACCCTCCAGTGAGGAAATAAACTCTAGATCTGACATCTCTTTTGACCCAGTAAAAATCTCATCTGTTTGTGAAATATCTCTATTGGTGAGAGTAGAGGCAGCCTCACCCGCTAAAGAATTAAACCGTCCCCTTACAGCAGCATCAATCTTGGCAGCTCCCTCTGATTCAGACTTCTCTAAAGAGTTGATCTTATGATTTTCAGTAACGGTATGAGGGCTAGGGGTTTGTGGAACACCTTCTACACGCTTATCTAAATGATCCATGTTCACCCTCTGTTTTAAGGTGAACACTGCATAATTATACTTATTTTTAAACATCTATTGTAACATCTTGTATGTTACATAGTTAACTATTGCCTTTTACAAGCTGGCTTTTACCCTCTAGTTCCAATCCTTTTATTTTTACGCACAATCCGGCACTAGAAGGGGCTTCAAATATTTCCTGGTCCATCACTGCCGCAAGTTCTTCTGGTGACATAAAAAGATTTGCATCCCCAGGTCCTACATTCAAATACCAATCAATCTCATCTTCCTTAGCAATATCAAGATGAGGCCCCTCAAGTAATGCAGTTAAAAGATTATCTCGTACATTTTCAAATACCCTTTTTACTTCCTATCTCCGGCATTATCTAATCCTTTTTCTCTACCTCTTTTCACTGGATCGAGATTGAATAAAACTGATTTATCAACTGATATAGATTCCATAATCATTCCTTTTATTAATTTTATTTAAATATTATTTTTATATGATATTAAATTTTAAAATCCAAAATGAATGTAAGTCTGAAAAATTTAATAATAAAATACCTTTCATTGGTTATCTTCGAGCAATTTGAAAATTATTCCTTCCATCTCTTCGGGATTTATTTTCAGCTCATCTATTTCTGATAAATCTTTCCCCTCAAATTCATGGTCAACATTAAAATAATTTTCTGAAATTCCTAATTGATCAACTGCATCTTTCATTTCTTCCTCTGAAAAAAACGGATTTGACAACACTTCCTCTTTAAAAAATGGATTGGTAGATTCATCACCGTCCAAATAGTTGATAAATGTATCTAAAGCTCTTAAATCAGAAGCAACCTCATCTGAAAATCTATTACTATCTAATGGGAATAACTTCTTCGATTCCGAACTTTCATACAATAATTCCAGCACCATTCTTTTAATATTTGGGCATCCATCAGAGGGACAGTTTAAGTGCTTCATTGCCTGATCGAATAATTTATTTATATTCGAACAATTCGTTACTTCTTGAGGTGCCTTTCTCTTAAAACCTCCACCCTCTACTACTGAAGTTGGTGACGGATTAGGGCCAATTGTAAATATTAATGGCATGTTTTACTCCTTTTTTATTAATTGTAAATTAATTATATCATAATTAATAAAAAAAGTAAAAAAAATGATTCAGTTTTTCAGATGTTATTAGAAAAAATAAGTTGTATCTTATTGATTATGAATAGGTTACACAAGACTAATTAGCTGTGAGATCTGTTGAATAGCCCTTCACATGAAAGACTCTTTCCGCTACTTACCTCTTTACAAGCGTGAAAAATGGTCACTTCCCCTTTTTTCACCCCTTCATGAAAAATGAGCCCCTTTATAATGAATGAGGTGTTTTTAAACTCTATTTGTAGCTGAATTTGGAGAATATCCCCTACTTTTATAGGCAAAAGGAAGGTTGCTTCAGTACGAACTATTGGAAGAGCTATGACTCCCTCAGAAAATTGTTTACAAACCCCTTGATATTGTTCTCTTAGGTGATCTTCAAAAGCCTCTTGCGTGAACTTTAAAAGGGATGTAAAGTACAAAGCTTTAGTACAATCGGTATCAGATACTCTAACAATTCTTTCCTTGACAATCATAAAAAAGCCTCTAAATATTTTTTTTAGTAAATTTTATATTAATAAGGAATTTCCTAACACTCTGAAAAACAAATTTAACGAGGAGGCGAGCTTAAAATTTAAGTTTTCCTAAGACATTGAAACAATTTCTTAGGCTTGTAACAAAAAGGTAAATCCTCTAAAGTAGGAAACTCTAAATAAAAGGACGAGCCCAAGTATATGAGCAAAAAAAAGTCTACCACTAATTTATTTTCTAAAGAACGATTCACAGAAGACTCAGAGCTATCTGGTGACTTCTTTTTTGAAAATGCCGAGCAGGGTAGTCATGTAAAATTACTTCAAGATGAGGGTCTAGAAAAGCTTCAACGTGGCGAAATTGAGGGATGTGATCTTTTTGATTTAGCTTCCAACCTTGATCCAACTAATTATTCTATCCTTTATGAGCAAGGCTTGTCACTATTTAAGCATGGAAATGCGACAAAAACAAAAAAATATCTACTTATAGCAAATAAAAAATTTAAAAAAGCTTTAGAGATTGAAAGCAAACATTTTTTATCTTTAAAGGCTCTTGGCTCTTCTTTATACTTGCTCGGCAAGACAACTGGCGATCACCATTTTGTGTTGGATGCTAAAGAGGCTCTTTCAAAGGCGATTACTCATTGTAAAAATGAAAGCTCTGATCTTTTAGCAGAGACCCATTGGGAGTATGGAAAGGTAAATTTACTTATTGCAAAAAAATCTGGTGAGGTTTCTGATTTAAATATTGCTATGAATGCTCATAAAAGCGCTTGCACATTGAATGAAAATTTAGGCCCCTCTTTTTGGAGCAGCTATAGCTCTTGTGCCTTAAATATTGGAATTCAAATCAATGATTCAAAACTTTTTCTAGAAGCTATTAAATACCAAAAAATCGCTATCTCAAAGGAAACCTCTAATTGGCGTCATTGGTATCAGCTAGCTCGTTGTTTATCTAAGCTTTTTTTTACTACCTCTGATGAAGATCATTTTCTTCAAGCAAATGAGTCTTTTATCACCGCAGCAAAGCTTAACCCAACTGGTGATGCATTCTACCTATCCTGGGCAAAGCTACTTTTTACCTCTGGAAAGAAGACAAAAGAGGTGAAAAGATTATATTCAGCTATTGAAAAATGTGGGTTTGCTCAGACATTAAATTGTAAGAATCCAAAAATCTACTCTATTTGGTCTATTGCTTTAACAGAAATCGGCTCCTTAAAAGAAGAGCTTTCCCTTCTATACGATGCGGAAAATAAAGCTCATGAAGGCTCAAGCTATAACAATAACTCAACTGATTTATATTTTGCAAAAGGCTACTCTTTATTTGCTCAAGGAAACTACTTTGGTGATACCGATCTTTACCATCAAGCGATAGAAAAATTCCAAGAAGGTTTATCTATTGATAGAACTTGCCATAAGCTTTGGTACCATCTGGGCACTACCTACTCAGTTATTGCAAAAGTTGATGGGGATCCTTCCTATTATGAAAGAGCGATCAAATTCTTTACTCGAGCTATTCATTTAAATATGAAGAGCACTTATCTATTTGCTTACGCTCGCACTCTTCTTGAAATTGCAGAGCTACAGGGCGATGAGGCAACTTTAAATGATGCAATCACCCATTTCCAACAAGCCATTTCATTAAATAAAAACGCAATTTTTATAGAAACAGAATCTTTATATCACTACGCCAGATCATTGGATCTTTTAGGTGATTATAAAAATGAGAAAAATTACTACGTTCAAGCAATTGATGTGTTGAAAAAGATTTTACTTGTAGATCCTTCCTTCCCTGATATTCATCATAAACTTGGACTTGTCTACAGCCATCTAGGAGAGCTTTTAGATGAGCGTGAAATTTTAGAAAAGGCAATGATTCATTTCAAAATTGCTGAAAAAACAAGTTTTGAAGATGCAGCTTTATTTTCTGATCATGCCTTAACAAAAATCCATATGGCTGAAATTTCTCTTTCTTCAGAGGAAAGGTATAATTTCTATAAAGAAGCAGAATATAAGTTAACGCAGGCGGCAAAACTTGGGTTTACTGAAGCCTACTATCACTTGGCGGCTTTATACTCTTTATCTTGTGAATATGAAAAATCGATCCAATTTTTAAATAAATGTATTACTTATGATGCACTTCCCCCACTAGATGATATTTTAGATGATGAATGGCTTGAAAATGTTCGTCATACAGAGTTATTTGCTACTTTTTTAGAGCAGATAAAAAGCTACTAGATAGTAGACATTTAATGAAAAATTCCTTATAATTTTGATTCTGATTGAAAAAAGGAAATATTTTTATGAATAAACGTTCGCTATGGTTTTTAACTCTTATCATGAGTACATTTGTACTCCTAAACACATTTGTGTTTGACTCTAAAGTAAAGCCTATAAAAGAGACTACCTCCTTAGTTGATATTTCCATAGAACACCTCCCTGTTTCGTTTTTAAAAGATGAACAAGGAGAGACCTTGTGCTCTAGCATTACCCTGGGTGACACTTTCCTCACATTGTCTACAAAAAAACTCCCTTCTTCTTTAAAGAAAGATCATGAAACGATTCATAAGATTAAAAATAGTGACTCTGGCATCGTGGTCTATTCTGACAAAATCTCTCCAACCTTAGATGCAGCAGACGCTTTAAAAGAGAATGAATCCTTTATTATTGTATCAAATTTATCCTCTTGCGATCCAAAAATATCTACAGCGGTATGGAAGGAAGGAAAAGCTACGTTTATGTTTGATGCACCAGAAAGTGATGGGATCGCCTTAAAAGAGTCTAAAGCTGGATTTGTTTTTTCAGGGGTATGGGATAAAAACCATCATAAACTTACTGGAGCACTTGAGCTAACTGATTTAAGCGATTTACTAGCTGCAAATACAGTGAGCAGTAATCAGGGAAAAGAAACGTTTTATTGTTTAGAAAATGATCAGATGCAGGTTGTGTTTTCATCAAATGGTGGAGCTATTGCTGAGATCAATTTAAATTTACGATCAAAAACAGACAATTCTTCAGTAGTTCTTCCTGTGGCTATAGACAAAAAAATGGCTCTTGTCTCCCCTCAAAATAATCTATACCCTTTGCATAATTGCACAGGTATGGATAATTACGGCCATAGCATCGCTATTACTCAAAAAGAGGGTGGGTACATGCCTTTGGTTAGAAGGGATGTAATTGGTAAAGAGGGGGAAACTCTTTTTAAAGTTCCAGCCTCTCATTACGCAATGGCCTTTACTGGAAAAGATAATCTAAAAGTATCTGATTTTATCGTAACAAAATTATCAGCAGATTCTATCAGCTTTAAGGGACAAATTAATGGAAAAGATGTGACAAGAAGCTACAGTTTTGTCAAAGATGCCCCTTACGTCTTGGAGATGAAAAATAGTGTTAATGGGTATGTAGAGTCACTTTCTATTAACTCAGGGATTCCAGAATTCGAAATAGATTCAGGTTCTGCCCCGCCATCCTTATTATACTATAATTTTAATGGAAAAAAAATGAAGCTTGAGGCGTTTAAGATGCCAAAAGATATCAATACAAAAGAAAACATCACTCCAGATTGGACAGCAAATACTAATGGCTATTTTAGTTTAATCGTAAATCCTCGTGGTGAAACTGCTAAAGGCATAACGACAGTGAGGGTTGAAGGGACAGATTGTCCATCAAGAGCCTCTTTTGTAGGCGGGACGGGGAAAGAAGTCAATAAATTTCCTGGATACATGATCTTGACCCCATATAAAGACACCACGTTGCCAACATCCTACTATTTTTATGCTGGACCCATTGATGGGCCGATTCTTGCAAAAGTGGACGCAGTACTCACTAATACAATTACAGGATCCAATCCTGATTTTAGTAAGGCAAATACAGTTCGTGGATGGTTAACTTTCATAGCAGATCCTTTTTCAAAATTCATGAATGCCATCCTTGATTTTTTCTATATGATGACCAAATCATGGGGCATTTCGATTATTTTACTTACTATTACCCTTAGATTGCTTTTATATCCATTCAATGCAAAGGCTTTTAAGTCGATGTTGAAGATGAAAAAAATCGGTCCTAAACAAAAGGCTATAGAGAAGGAATTTAAAAATGACCCTGCAAGACTTCGTATGGAACTTTCTATGTTATTTAGAAATGAAGGGGTAAATCCACTTGCAAGCATTTTACCATTATTTCTTCAGATACCGTTTTTTATTGGAATGTTCGACCTTCTAAAGACAAAGTTTGCTCTAAGGGGTGTAGCGTTTATTCCGGGATGGATTGACAACCTTACCGCTCCAGATATCTTATTTTCTTGGGGGATGAATATCCCATTTCTAGGATCTGATTTTCACCTTCTTCCAATACTTGGGGCGCTTTCAATGCACTTTTCACAAGTGGTGACTAAAAAGATACAGGGACCAAAGAAAAATCCTACTGATATGGAAAAACAGATGGAAGCCATGGGCCCTATTATGACCTTAGTCTTTCTATTCATTTTCTATAATTTGGCATCAGGATTAAACATTTACCTTATACTTTCAACCCTCTTAGGTACCTTTCAGCAATGGTATACTCAGAAACGTTATAGTGAAAAAAGCGCAGATGCAAAGATAGTAAAAAGTTAGAAAAAATAAAAAAATTTTAGAGATTTGCAATTGCGCATTTACAGATAAAAGAAAGTAAAGGAAAATAGCGATATCATAAAAATAATAGGGCGGATAATAGAGTGGAAGCATGGGAAAGGTTCATTGACTTCTTAGAGACTAAGTATGGGAAGGTCACCACCGATAAGTGGGCTAGAACATTAAAAGTTTTACGTTTTGATGCATGTAATATTTTCATCAAATCCAATGATTTTTTTCAAACACAGTGGATACATGAGTATATACTTCCCCTTGCAAAAGAGCATTTTTTAGATAGTAATGGAAAGTTTATCCGCATACACATTGACTCGGATGAAAAAAAGAAAATCACAAAGATCCCTTCTAAAGAAGTAGCGGTCAATTTTACCTCCGACAACATCTACCCTTCTGCAACTATTGATAAATTTTATCCAAATGAAGAAAACACCTTTTCACATAGGGCATTAGCAAAGCTTTTTGGTTATAACATAGAGACAAAGTCTCTTACTGAAATTCCAGAAGAGAACCCAAATCCAGTATATATCTATGGACCCAAAGGCTCTGGAAAAACCCATCTTCTGATGGCGGCTAAAGCATTGCTAGAGGCTCATGGAAAAAATGTCTTCTACGTAAATGCCGATACCTTTACAGACCATGTAGTTCATGCTATACGTTTCAGTAAAATGGACACCTTTAGACGTACTTATAGAAATATAGATGCATTAATTGTGGATGATATTGAGGTGTTGAGTAGAAAAAGTGCTACACAAGAGGAGTTTTTTCATACATTTAATACCCTTCAAACCTCTGGAAGGATGATCATCTTAAGCTCTATGTTTAGCCCTAGAAAGCTTGAAGGGATTGAGGAAAGGCTCGTATCCCGTTTTGAGTGGGGGATTTTATTAAGCACCCATGAAACTAAACAAAAAGATATTTGTAAAAAAATCATGGAAGATAGAGTTTTGAGTTTAGGATTGCTCATTGACTCTGCGACAAAAGAATACCTATTAACTAATTTTCCAGCCGCAGATTTGCTTGCCGGAGCTATTGAAGCCCTTTCCAAAAGCTCAATATCTGACACAATATCGCTTTCAGGAGTAAAACCTGTGCTTGATAAGTTGGTCAAACAACGCCTTCTTGATGGACTAAATTCTGATAAAGTATTAGAAGAAATCGCTAAAGTATTTGGAATACGCGTGATAGATATGCAGAGCAAAGCTCAAACAAGAGATTGCGTTCTTCCGCGTCAATTTGCTATGTTCTTCCTTCGCCATGAGCTAAAAATGCCCTTTATGAAAATTGGGTTCATTTTCAAAAAAGACCACTCTACAGTAATGACAAGTATCAAACAGATAGAAACACTTGTTGAAAAAAATCACGAAGAGACAATCTATTACGTAAATGCCATAGTAAGAGCTCTTACGAAGCTTCGTAACGGTTTAGAAGCTGCCCATATATAAAATTTTTATATTCAAAAAAATTAATCACAAAATTCACCAAGTCACAAAGAATGCAAGTGGTTTTTCTTAACTTACGCAATAAGCACCACCTTCATTATGTAAGAATCCGATATTTACTGATTTTAAACCACCCGCTCGCTGCACTCACTAAAGAACACAAAGTTCACAGAGAAAGACATTAGAATCTTTCTAAAGCTCTTACAATCATAAAGTATTTTCCTATTCCTATTAACATGGATAGATGGATGTAAGGATAAATAATGTAAATGATATCTTTGTTTTAAGGAATTCTCTTTATTAATAAAAAAAGAACATTTGAAAAAATGTTCTTTTTTTAACTGCCTTAAAATTAAGGTATTAGATTTTGATGTATGAATCACCAGGTTTTGCTCCACCAGATGGGCCAGGACCACCTTTAGGGGAGTTAGGAGCTCTGCCACCAGGACGACCAGGTGCATTAGGAAGTTTTGGACCGTCACGCTCTTTATCATAAGTACCTTCAAAGATCTTCTTAGCACGCGCTCTCCAATCCTCTACACATTCGACAAAAGCAGGAGCAAATTTCTTTAAAGCGTCAACTGGAGCATGAGCCATTTCAAGCACAGCGTGCATTAAGATTAGTTCTTCTTTTGTAGCAACTCCAACACCACCACCTGCCATCAAACCACCAAGCATAGAACCCTCTAAAAGAGTCTCATATAAAACTAATTTAGATTTCATATCACCAGGAAGTCCATCTAGTATTGGTGAATATAAATATAAACGATCTGAATGTGGTTCATAAGTCAAATGTAAGGAAAAGGTGTTATCAATACCAAGGATACAGGTTTGATTTTCATCAAAAGCAAGACCTTCTAAATTTAATTCCTTACCGAATTCTAGTAAATTTTGCTCGGCATTATCTAATGACATTTATCCTCCTTACGAGATTTTATCTTTATTGTACTTTGTTCATCAATTTTAACAAACATTTGGCACACTATAGCATCTCTATTGATTTTTTCCTATACATTTCTAAATAATTCACTAAGTCTTAACAAAGAGAGATCAAAAAATTTATCCAACCCCTTATAAAACCCATATTGTTAATGCTTATTCCACTCAAAAACCAATTAAGTTCAAGTAAAAGTTGTAGTTTCTGTAAGATTTATACATCCATAAGTAAATCATCTAGTTACAAATTCCTCCAAGCATTTTTCTCAAATCTCCCTTTTGGGATCACAAAGGTAAGCAATTACCTCAGACTCTAATCATACAAAGAGGTATGTATATAAGCATGAAAGATTTAGATTAACTGATGATCTTAGATAAAGGTCATAGAAAAAAAGGGTACATAATATGTACCCTGTCTATCAATAGAAACTAAGTGGCTAAATGAAATTAGCAAAATCAAACTTACTAACG
>CAMCSI010000039.1 GCA_945877885.1 Chlamydia trachomatis | reverse complement strand
AAAAGTAGATGGAAACTTAAAAGGGATCAGAATGGATAGCCTTTGGGATTGCATCCTATCTAAACGATCTTACTTAGAACTTTGCTATAAAAAAAGACCAGGTAGCTCAGATTCTAGCCGTATGAATAAAATCTTAGTGCTAAATCTTCCAATTCTTGCCAAAATTGTAAACCTTTTTGATGAACTTGGGATTAAAAAACTCGATGATCACATCCTTGCCTCCCCTATTTGGAGTATTGCCAATATTGATGCAGATCAGTTTAATGATTTGCCAGTTACGTTTGAAATGACCTCTCGTCTTCAGGAGATTAGAGCTCAAATGCTTGGTGAAAAACCTCTTGCATTCTCCGCAATTCCATCTCAAATTAACGCTGTTTTACGCCCATACCAAATAGAAGGGGTAAATTACCTAGAACGTCTGCGCAATATGTACCTAGGCGGTATCCTTGCCGATGACATGGGTCTTGGTAAAACCCTTCAAACTATTGTCACCTTAGAGCAAAGTAGTGTGGGTAGAAAGTCCCCATCTATTATCATCTGCCCAACCTCCCTTCTCTATAACTGGAAGGAAGAGTTTCATAAGTTTAATCCAACTTATAAAACATTAGTAGTTGATGGAATACCAAATCAAAGAAAAAAACTCATTAGCACCATCGATGAATATGATGCTATTATCACCTCTTACAGCCTGCTTCAAAAAGATATCGAGTTTTACAATAAAACTGTCTTTCACTATGCAATCTTAGATGAGGCCCAGCATATTAAAAACAGAACAACAAGAAATGCTAAATCTGTAAAACTGTTAACCTCTAATTACAAGTTGATCCTATCTGGTACTCCAATTGAGAACTCTTTAGATGAACTCTGGAGTTTATTTGACTTCCTAATGCCTAATTTCTTAGGATCTTATGATCGCTTCTTAGAAAAATATGTACGTCCAAAAAATGATGAATTAAAGAAGAGCTTAAAATATTTAAAGAAAAAAGTTGCTCCCTTTATCTTACGCCGCATGAAATCCGATGTGCTTGATGATCTACCTGATGTTTCAGAAATTGTCTTCCACAGCAAACTTTCTCCATCTCAAAAAGAGCTTTACAATTCCTACGCAACTACTGCCAAAGATGAGCTTACCAAGCTTGTGGAACGTGATGGTTTTGATAAGGTTCAAATCCATGTTCTTGCAACCCTTACAAGACTTAAACAAATCTGCTGTCATCCAGCAATTTTTGCCAAAGAAGGTGGAGGGGCGGAAGATTCATCTAAATTTGATCTACTTCTTGAACTCCTACAAACACTTATTAACGGTGGCCATAAAACCGTCATTTTCTCTCAATATACAAAAATGTTGAAGATCATGAAAAACGAGTTTGATTCTCAAGGGATCAAATACTCCTATCTTGATGGATCGTCAAAGAACCGTATGTCTATTGTAAAAGAATTTAATGAAGGAGATAATCCTATTTTCTTAGTATCGCTAAAAGCAGGCGGTACAGGTTTAAACCTTACAGGAGCCGACACTGTTATCCATTACGATATGTGGTGGAATCCAGCGGTTGAAAATCAAGCCACTGACCGAGTTCATAGAATGGGACAAAAACAAAACGTCTCTGTCTACAAACTTGTCACACTTGACACAATTGAAGAAAAGATTGTAGCTATGCAGAAGAAAAAGGAAGGGGTAGTCAAAAAAATTGTAAGTACCGATGATGATGTAATTTCCAAATTAACGTGGGAAGATGTCCTTGATTTACTTAAAACCAACGACTAATTTTTAATAGTCCCCTATTTGCAGTTTTTTAACCACCCGCTCGCTTTGCTCCCTAGAAAACACAGAGAACACAGAGAAAATCCTTTGAATTATTTCAAAAATCTATAAAATTTTAATGCATTTCTCTGTGACCTCTGTGTTCTCTAGCAAGCAAAGCGAGCGGGTGGTAATCTATAATTTCAAAGTCACCTTAAATAAGATGACTTTATAACATTTCTTACACGTATTATTGCTGTATTCTTTGTGTCTTTGTCTCTTTGTGCCTCTGTGTTTAATTTTCTATCATCCCTATCATTTCACACAAAGCACCCTATTTGCAGTTTTTTAACCACCCGCTCGCTTTGCTCCCTAGAGAACACAGAGAAAATCCTTTGAATTATTTCAAAAATCTATAAAATTTTAATGCATTTCTCTGTGACCTCTGTGTTCTCTAGCAAGCAAAGCGAGCGGGTGGTAATTTATAGCATTTTTTATTTAAACCAGATAAGATTTAACCTTCTAAATTATTTTCGTTGACGAAATCACAAAGATACATTATCCTTATACCTTTAATTTTTGCGGGTGTAGCTCAGTGGTAGAGCATCACGTTGCCAACGTGAGGGTCGTGGGTTCGAATCTCATCACCCGCTTTCTTATATTTTTACAATGCTTGAGGAACTATGGCTAAAAAGCAAAAAGACAGCTCTGCAATCTCTGAGGAATCAACACACAAAAGTGTGAATAAACTTGAGATCGTTGCAACTACAATGGACAATGACAACCTATCCTTTGAAAAACAAACTCTTTCTCATTGCCGTGTAAAATATTCTGTAACACCAAAAGCTCCTCTTTGGGAAAAAGCAAAAAAGGAAGCTGTTAAAAAAGTTTCCAAAGATATTTCTATTCCAGGATTTAGAAAAGGAAAAGCACCTGCTCATATTATTGAAAGCAAATATAGCTCTCAAATTCATCAACAAACCGACTCATGTCTTGCTGATTTATGCTTTGCTGAATGCCAAAAAGAGGCTAAAGTTCCAATTTTACAGGGAAATAATAATATTTCTTTCCATGCTGAAGGGAAAGATGAGCATAAAAAGTTATTTTTTGAATTCGAAACAGAGCCTAGCGTTCCAGAAATCCATCTTGCTGACTTTTCTTTGCCAAAGCATGAGACAGACACTATTGATGAAAAACGTGTAAGTGAAGAATTAGATAATGTTCGCTCTTTCTATGCTGAATGGAAACAAATAGAAGATCGTCCTGTCAAAGAAGGAGATTTTGTCCTTCTAGATATTTATGATCTTGATCAAAATCCCCCATCTAGAGTGTTTAATAACGCAAGATTTGAAGTAAAAGAAGCGAAAATGGTTAGTTGGATGAGAGATCTTGTGATCGGTTTAAGCGTAGGCGAATCTATTGAAGGCATCTCTAAGCCTGATAGCTCTGCCTCTTTAGAAGACAAGGAAGCTTTCAAAGAAAAGAATATTAAAATTACTCTTGGAGCTATCGAGGCTTCCATTCTTCCAGAAATAAACGATGACCTTGCAAAAAAACTTGGCGCACCAACTGTTTCCGTATTAAAAGAAAGGCTAGAAAAGTTGGTGGCTTCCAAAGCTGCACGAGCAACGAATGAATTGCTACGTGATTCTATCGAACAGCAGATGATTGAAAAAGTTCTCTTTGAAATTCCTGGATCTTTGCTTGAAAGAGAAGCAAACCACAGAATGAATCAATTATTCGAAGATGCTGAATTTAAAAGAACGTGGGAAGAAGAACTGTCTGAAGAACAAAAGACGGTGAAAAAAGAGGAGATCAAAGAAAAATCTACTCAAGCTATCCGATTATTTTACCTTTGTCGCAATATTGTAGGAAAGAATCATATTTCTGTAGGTCATGAAGATATGAATAGCTCTTTTGACTCCGTACTTGATATGCTTTATGCGGATCAAAAAAAGCTTCAATATAAATCTATGACGGAAGATCAAAAGCAAATGGTTCTTACTCGTGTGATGATGCAAAAAGCTGAAGATCACATTATAAGACAATTGCAACAAGCCTAAATAAAAAGGCTTGACTAGCTATAGTCTACGGGTTATGAATAGAGAATAAACAGGAAAAAAGGATCAATATGTCATACGTACCTTATGTAACAGAAGAAACTGCACGCGGAGAAAGAACTACTGATATCTACTCTCGTCTTCTTGCTGACCGAATTATTTTTTTAGGCACAGAAATCAATGATTATGTAGCCAACAGCATCATAGCTCAGCTTATTTTTTTAAGATCCACAGATCCAAAAAAACCTATCAGCATTTATATCAATTCCCCTGGTGGATCTGTTTCTGCAGGTCTTGCTATTTACGATACGATGCAATATTTAAAGTGTGAAGTAAACACCTACTGTATAGGAATGGCTGCATCTATGGGAGCATTGCTTCTTTGTGCTGGCACAAAAGGTAAACGTTATGCGCTGCCTAACAGCCGTATGATGATTCATCAGCCATCTGGCGGTGTGGGCGGAACTTCAAAAGAGATCGAGCTTCAAGCAAAAGAGATTATTTATTTAAAGAGACGTTTGTCTGAAATTCTTGCTAGCCATTGCAACAAAGATCTAGAACGTATCATTGAAGATTCTGATAGAGACTACTATATGAGTGCAGAGGAAGCTGTAAAATATGGCTTGATCGATCATGTGGTAAACCAAAGCGTTTCTGTAACAATGTAGTCCTTTAGATAAATAGAGACCAAAACTATTTCTTTTGGTAGAATTTGATATTGAAAACATAAGAGGCTATAGCAAGCTATGAGTAATGATGAAGAGATGGCAAAATGTTCCTTTTGCTCAAGACCTGAAGACAGTGTAGAAAAATTAATTTCTGGACCAAATGCTTACATTTGTGACAAATGCGTCCGCCTTTGTGTAGATATCATCTCAAAAAAGCAGACAAAGCATGAAATGAAAGCCTTAAAGCCAAAAGAAATTGTGGAAAAGCTCAATGAGCATATCATAGGTCAAGATCTTGCAAAAAAAACCTTAGCTGTAGCTGTGTACAACCACTATAAACGAATCCGCGCCTATAATCGAAATGATTCCGCATCTTACACAAAATCTAACGTACTTCTTCTTGGCCCTACCGGCTCTGGAAAAACCCTTCTTGCAAGAGTCTTAGCGCAATCAATTGACGTTCCTTTTGCTATTGTGGATGCAACAACCCTTACTGAAGCAGGCTATGTGGGAGAAGATGTAGAAAACATCATCCTTAGACTTGTGCAAAACGCTGACTATGACATTGCCCGCGCTGAGCAAGGGATTATTTATATCGATGAAATCGACAAAATTGGAAAAACAACCTCTAACGTCTCCATCACAAGAGATGTGTCAGGAGAAGGGGTTCAACAAGCCTTACTAAAGATTGTTGAAGGAACGATTGCAAACGTCCCTCCAAAAGGTGGCCGCAAGCATCCTAACCAAGAATATATCAAAGTAAATACAGAACATATCCTCTTTATCGTAGGCGGAGCTTTTGTGCACCTACCTAGCATTATTTCCAAACGCCTAGGAAAAGGGGCGATCGGCTTTGATGAAGAAGCAGATAAAAAACATTTTGACCTTAATGAAATGAACTACCTACTTTCACAAGTAGAAACAGGTGATTTGGTTAAATATGGTTTGATCCCAGAATTTGTGGGCCGCTTTAACTCTATTGCTAACTGTAATGAACTCTCCATCCATGATTTGATGGAAATTCTTACAAAGCCAAAAAATTCGATCATCCAGCAATACAAAAACCTCTTTGCCGAAGATCATGTAGATTTAAGCTTTACAGACGATGCCCTAGAGTTTATCGCAGTAAAAGCTAAAGAAGCTGGTACAGGAGCCCGCGCTCTACGTATGATTGTGGAAAACACCCTGATCGACTTAATGTTTGAAGCACCCTCTGATGAAGATATCACTGAGATCATCATAAATAAAAGTTGCGTAGAAAAAAAAGGCAATCCTATCATCCACCGCGCCCCTAAAGAAAAAAGCTCTTAAGGTTTAGGGAGAGTTTAAAACGTCTGCAATGGTTACACTTTCAAATAGCTGGCGTAAAGGTACCTCTTTACTACCTACTGTGACTGTTACATCTAATGCTTCATCTAATATTGCTGGAAAATCATCTATAATATTTTGACCTACTGATGGTGTGTGCCCGGTTTTTCTGTCTGGTTTGAACTTTCCTGCATATACACCAGTTCCTAATCGAGCAGCGACAAAATCAGTACACCCTGTCTCAGCAGCAAGCCTTAGTTGACCTATCAAAGCATACTTTACCGTCTCTCTAAAATAGGCATAATCATCTACTGCTTTTGTATTTAGTGTTCTCTTCATACTCCCTTGAGCCGAACCATATCTATCATTTGCATTAGCCACAGAGGCATAAATAAATTGATCGTCAGAGACTATTCCTAAAGGATGAGCAAAAGATCTAGAATAAACATTTGCATCTGGACCTTGCGTATAATCTACAGCCCCCTTCCCAAAAAACGCATTTTTATCTCTCGTATCCCCCACCGGATCTTTCATTCCCCAACGATCCTTTGCATAAGCAGCAAACAAAAGCTTCTTTAACTGAAGATATCCATCAGCCTTATTTACAATACTATCAGAATTTCGATTTATAAAGCGTTCGACAGCGCCGATATCATAGGCACATTTTTTGTGTGGGTTGTTTTTATAAAACTTCTGAGCCTGGTCATGGTAAAATTGTACTTCGTTTTGTTGGTCTGAATAAGACAGATTTTCGATTCTTTCGCATTCAGTCTTTAAAAATAAATTTACACACGACTCTTCCTGAGTTCGTACCTGCTTTGTTCCCATCTCTGGCACTGTCATATGTAGTGAACTCTTTCCTACAAGTAAAGACCCCGAATCACCCCAAGGTAGACCGCTATTTGCAGCAATCCCATACCCAATTTTGGCTCCTTGACTCCTCGCTTTAATTGAAGCTCCCACACCCAAAGAGCCATCCCTATTTCGCTGAACCTTTACCACTACAGGAACTGTTCTAATTATCGGATGACCATTAATTTGCCCAATGCTGCGTTTATTTATATTAACTACCTCATCCCTCATCGTACCAAAACTCGGATCCAATACAACAGTACCATTTGCAATCTGTGCCGCTGAAGCAACCCTTTGCCCCTGCACTACTGGCGGAGGCCCTGCCGGAGGCCTTGCCACTAGCGGCGGAGGCCCTGCCGGAGGCCTTGCCACTCCTGACCTTGTCCGCGGTGTGCTTGTCAGACTCCTCACAGGAACTGGTGGTACCGCTGTTAGACTTACTGCCGCAGAAGCTGGTCCAGCCACAGCCGCTCCTGATTGAGGAGGGGGCATAGTACCTATATGAACACTACTTACAGCTAAGTTTTCAGCGGCATTATAGATCTTTTTCACCTCTGTATTAATCTCATCTGCTAATGCCTGTGTCATCCCTTTGGTATTTACTAAAGAGCGTATTTCGGTATCTTTTATGCCAGGCTTCTGAGTGATCTGATCAACTGTATGTAAGCGTAACAAAGAACCAATTACCCCAAGATGAGTATTTGGATCAATTTGGTGCTTTGATAGAAATCTCTGGTATCCATCTTGATAATGTCTTGCATATTCTTTAGGCGCTGAAGAATCATTCGGTACAATCGTATGAGAAAATACTACTGCTGCTGCAATTACTGCCGCAAGCTTTTCATGCCCTTTTAAGATAAGATGCTCTGCCTTACCTTTCTCAACAACCGGGTAACCGATGTGATCGTTTCTTTCAAATTCTTTAATAATAGCATCGTATACCCTTTCAGCCTGTTCATCCATGTTAGATGAATTAGGTAGCACATTATTCATCAACTCTCTAAGAGTGAGAACTAAATGCAATAACCCCTTTTGAACATTTTCATATTCTTTGATTTGCTCCTTTAAAAGTTTAACATCCTTTTCTCCCTGTTCCCCAATATCAGTGCTTTCCTGTTGTTTTTCTAACGCATCAAGCTTGCGTTTTAAGAGTTTAAGATTTCCACTAATAATAGCGGTTTGAGCCTTCATCGTAGCTTCAATTGCATCTTTTACGTTAGTTTTATTTAATCTCCCACAATTACTCTCTACTAATTGATCTCTCAATAAATTCTTTTTTGCATCAGGTGGATTCCCCATCCATTCTTTTAAGACATCTTTACTCGACAGTCCAGAAACAGCCTTTGAAATCCCACTTTCACCTGTTCGAGGAGAGAGTTCATACTTGTATATGTCATCGTCATTATCTTCTCTTAACGGATCCTCTTTAGTCTCAGTAAGGAACTTATGGTCCCTTAAACATTGCTCAATCCTAATCACTGTATCAAATAGCGCACTATTTTCGGGGCTTTTAACCATAGACCTTAAATCAATAGTAAATTTTTTTGTTAGGTCACTCTTTAATTGCACTTCCACTTTCTTCGTTTTAAGATTGATATCGATATTAATCGTATTTTCATCCCAGGGAGTCTTCGTTGTTGCATCTTTAATTAATTTAGCAACAAGCTGCTCTTTAAATTCTTGAAAAGTCTTCCCTACATCGTCCATTACCTTTTTATTTAACTCGCTTGCCTCACCACCCTCTATCCATGTATAAAGTCTTTGTGGTTGAGCGCTTTGAGTCGCCCCAGAAAGAGCTGAGCTTGCTGGAGGCGGTCCCGTAGGCGGTGTTGATGGAATTGGACTCATTATATATGCCATTATTTTGTTTACTTTATTATAGCATAATTATGAATTTTATTAAATTAAAAAAAATCCCTACCATTTTATTGGTAGGGATTGAGCGATAGTGCATTAAACCTAAGTGAGTTACAATTAACCCCCAGTTCTAATGTTTCTCATGATACCTTGTAGCTCAGATAATGTATTTTGCAATGTATCTTGAGCATTTTTATAGCCTGCCCCCGTAGTTTGTTCCACAGAAGAAAGCGCTTGTTGCATTAATGTTATTTGTTGCTTCTTAGCTTCTGCATCAGCTTGTGCCAAGATCATGTGTTGCTTATTTAAAAGAACTGATCCTGCTGCAGTTTTATCAGCCGCTTTTATAAGTGTCTTTACATTTTCTCTTTTATGTTCTACCCCTTGAAGAGCCCTTTTTAACGCCTTTTTCGCTTTACCTAACTGAGAGTCGAGATTTTTCCTAATTTGTTCTCTCACTTCTGGCCTTGCTGCCGCAATTGCATCCCCTACTGTTACATCTTCATCTTTATCAATAATAAACTCTTTTGTTATTTTAGCCTCATCAGTTTCTTTTGTATAGGATTTTTTACCCTTGGCATCAGTCTTTTCTACCGATCCAAAATGATTACCCTCTTCAGTCACGTCATATTTATTATCCTTTAAATACTTAATAGCATTTTCATATTTAGAAGCATTTGGATTAGCGGTGTTTCCTACATGAGGACTAGCTTCGTCAATTTTATCAAAGGCATCAAGCGCATTTTCCAGCTTATCCACATTATTTTGTTCTTTATCCGCATTCCCTCCAAAAGCTCCTTCCCCAACAACACCGACTATGTCTGTGATAGCACCTGACATCTGTTGAGCTGCATCCATCCCTGTTTGTAGAGACTGCTGGGTTGCAGCATCTTCAATCTGCTTAGAAATCTGATTAGCAAAACCTTGAGATGGGTCACCAGATATCGTTCCATCATTATTAAGAGTTAACCCTCCCTGAGCAAGTTCTGTATAACTTTTCAGATCGTTACTAATTTCCATTTGTTTGCCTCTTGAAAGCAAAAGATCCATATACATCTGAAACGGATTACCATTATTCATATAAAAGTTTTTTCCACCAAATAATTGAATATCTGAATCTTGTGAAGAATCTTGAGCTTTATTTGCATCTTGATTATCAGAACTCTCGTCACCTAATGGCGCCGGCTTAGAATCCTTTCCATTTGTATCGCTTGTCTCACATACATCCCCAAGGACAGTATAAATCGCCGCTTTACCTTTTTCAGCAACTTTTTTAAACTCTAGCTCTGCTGTCTCACTATTTACCAAAAGATCTGATTTTTGTACTATCTTATGCATACTATTCCTCACCTTTTA
>CAMCSI010000038.1 GCA_945877885.1 Chlamydia trachomatis | reverse complement strand
GAAATAGTGGATAAAGAAGATAAACCGCTTGATACTAGTAAGCAAATTTTACTTATTTTAAGAAAGTACCTTGAACTAAAAGCGGATATTGGTAATGTTACTGAAATTAGAAATCGAATCAATGCTCTCTTTTTCTTCCGAGAAGATGCACTAAAGTTATTAAATGAATGCTTACAATAAGTCATTAGTTCATAACATCAAAGCTTTTACAAAGATTTAAAACTACAATAGCTCAAATAACTATGCAAAAGACTTAATAGCAAAGTTTTCCATCAAAAATGTTTCTAGCGTCCGTGTATCTTTAGCAAAATTGCGGATCCCTTCTGCAAGTTTTTCCGTAGTCATTGGGTCCTCATTTAAAGCCCATCTAAAGGCTTTTTCATCTACATGGATTTTTTGACTACCTATTGAGGGGGATCTTTCTTTCGAAAGCATTTTTGGAACATCTCCCTTTTCAATGGCAAGCTTTTCAAGAAGATCTGGGGAAATAGTAAGCAGATCACAGCCTGCTAAGGCTAGAATTTCTTCTGTATTTCTAAACGATGCACCCATAATTTCAGTGTTATACCCATGCTTTTTGTAGTAATGATAGATCTCTGTGACACTTAGAACCCCTTTATCCTCATTAGCTGGAATCTGATCTCTTCCCTCGGCTTTTTTCTGAAAGTCCATAATTCGGCCTACAAAAGGGGAGATTAATGTTGCATGAGCTTCAGCTGCAGCAATGGCTTGCTCTTTATTAAATAAAAGGGTCATATTGCAATGAATTCCTTCCTTTTCAAGCTGTCTGCAAGTTTCGATCCCTTCCCAGGTGGAGGCAAGTTTAATAAGGATACGTTCTTTATTAATCCCTGCTTCTTTGTACATGGCAATATAATCATGAGCAAGCTTTAAGCTTGCATCTACGTCAAAGGAGAAGCGGGCATCAACTTCGGTAGAAACTCTACCAGGGACAACTTTTAAAATTTCTAAGCCAAAGTTTACAAATATCTTATGCAAAACGGTATTTAGCAAAGCCCCTTTTGGAGAACGCTTTTTCGCCCAATCAATGGCATCTTCTATAAGATGCTTATAGCGTGCATCTTTAGCAGCTTTTAAAATGAGGGATGGGTTTGTTGTAGCATCACGAGGTTGGTATTTCTCTATTGCCTCAAAATCACCAGTATCTGCCACAACTATCGTATGCGCTTTAAGACCTTTTAGTTTGTTTTCCATTTAGCTCCTTCTTTTAAACTCTTTCTCCAGTGATTGCCTTTACCACTGCTATCCCAACTGTAAACATTGCAACATTAAAGACAAGTAAATACAAATTGGCATATTTAGCCGTGGGATCTTGCTGCACTTTTCGCTTGTTTAAGTCTATTAATGATGGAAATTCAGGAGCGGCAATCTTCTCTTCAAGCGCCTCTGAAGGCTTTTCCTCTACAACCTTCTGATTGTTAGAGTCTTGATTTAAAAGAGTGGGGCCCTGCTCTGCAAATATGGTAGAAAATCCAAAGGTTAGGGTCAGTAGGATATGGCTCATTTTTGTGTAAATTTTCATATCACGAACTATAAAACAAACGAATGATCTTTGACAAGAAAAAAACCTTTCTCTATAGATGGAACTAGATAGGTGATTATGCTAAAAAAGCTAGGATATATTTTATTTATTGCGTTAGATTTTACTTTTGTAAGTAAATGTTACGCTCATTCAGAGTTTGAAAGTAGTCCTGGTTATCAGGAATGTTATACATTTAGAACAACAGACAGTTCACAAAAAAAGCAGGCTGTGGGGATGGTTTTTACTGGGATTGTTTTATTTGTAGCAATAGGACTTTTCTCAGGTCTTATGCCATCTTGTGCCGGTGATGATGCAACTCCAATTACTGATCCTTCTGTAGTAAATACCATCATAAGTACCCAATAATTAGAGAGAAACTTCAAGACTTAAGAAAATAAAAAGAGTCTTTGGGCGTTTGGAATAATTGTTCAATCAATACAGCAAAAGCGTTGAACCTGCAACGAGTGTATTAAAGATTTACCAACAGATACCGCCTCTATCTTACGTATGCATAAAAAGTGGACCTCTTTTTCATCACCTACCAATTTTTTTTAATTCAAATCGTGAACTTCAAATTACAATTGGCGTTTTTCTAGGGCGGTTGTTAAAGAGGAAGTTGCGCTAGTCTTTTTTAAACATCTCCTTATATTATTCCATATTTTTTTATGAGGCATTAGATTATTGAATCTAGGTTTTATAAAGAGCTACTAAAGATAGATTTGTTTTCTCTGAGTTAATTCTTAATTGCTATATTCTTTCGAATATGATACCCTCTATTTCCAGGCGTTCTTTGAAATAGTAAAACTTTAAGGGTGGGGATTATGGCATCAGATACATCAAAAAATAAAGTTAAAGAAATCAGTGATCTTCTTTATAAAGAGACGATTTTACCTGCAAAGGAAGAGTCTGAGAGAATTCTTGAGGATGCAAGAGAGACGGCTCTTGGGATTATCCACAAAGCTCAACAAGAGGCAAAAGAGATTAGAGAAAAAAATATTAAGCAGATGAGCGATGAAAGAAAAGTTCATGAAGGATCTATTGATTTAGCTGTAAAACAGGCACTTGCCACTTTAAAAAGCGATATAATGAATCTATTTCGTAAGGATCTACTTACTAATTTAAAAACCACCTTAAATCAGCAGCAGGTTTTGCAAGGGGTGGTAAAAGCACTCATTAATGGTATTCAATCTCAGGGAATAAAATGTGATATGAAGCTATGTGTGGCCAAAGAGGTGAATTTTGAAGAACTGAGTGATGCGGTGATTTCTTCTGTCGAGAGAAAATTAGAAAAAGGGGATATTTTAGTATCATCTGGCGTAGAGCTGGTTTTAAAGGATAAAAAAGTAAGTTTAAAGATCACAGAAAATACATGTGGGGAGTTACTTGCTGATAAATTACCAGAAATTTTAAAAAACAAGGTATTTTCTTAATCAATGGGTGTATTATTTGCTGCAGCTTCTTTACCGCCCCTTTCCTTTAGTCAACCATTGCCTATTTCCTTAAGAAGTTTTTATGAAATCTTAGAACTAAATCTTTCTTCTAAACAAAGAGATGCTCTTGATTCTTTAAGAAGAATTATAGATGTTAAAAATATTTTATCTTTTCAAACAGGTGTTTCCTTTGATAAAAGGGGAAATTTTCTTGAAAGTGGATTGCGTCTTGCTCTTACCAACTCAGAGTATCTTCCTGACTACATTTTGAACTTTTTAGAAAAATATCCTGAGGAAAGTGATTTGGTAAAGAATTTCCCAAAACTTTATGCAACGTTTTTCTCTGAAGAGATTGGTAAAGGGGGGATGACTTCTGAGTTTTTAACGTTTGAAAAGAATTTGAATTTAGTTTTGTTTGGTTATAATGGGAAAAGACGTGGAGTGGATGTGCTTTCTTACCTTGTAAATGAGGACCCTTCCAATCCTTTAGTAACCTATATAGCTATGCAGGCAAAAAATACATCGGGATTTATTTTCCCATACAAATATAAAGCTCTTGAGAAAAGTATTCTGGATGCAGGAGCAGATCCAATGAAACAGTATCTTTCTATTACAAAGTATCGATTCAGTTACTACATGGGGTTGTTAAATTGTAATAACGTCTCCTTTAAGGGAATTTGTGCTTATATGATGTGCTTATGGACCCTTGATGAGAGGGCAGCATTTTGTGAGGAAAGAGGTAGAGAAGTATTAAAAGAACTAGTGGAGAGCGAATATGAGTAATACAACAGGTGAAGTAATTTTTGTACTTGGAAACTTAATAAAAGTTAGATTTGACAAAACGATCTCCCAAGGTGAAATTGGTTATGTACAGGTTGGGCCATCTCAACTTAAAGCAGAAGTAATTGAAATCAATGGAAAGGTAGCAAAACTTCAAGTGTTTGAGGATACAAGAGGGATTAAATACCTACAAAAGGTAACGTTTACAAAAGAATTGTTAGAAATAGAACTTGGACCTGGTTTACTTGGGGAAATTTTTGATGGCCTACAAAATCCTTTAGAGAAAATTGCTGATGTTTCAGGATTGTATTTAGAGCGTGGTGTCTATATTGAAGCGCTTGATCGTGTGAAAAAATGGGAATTTACTCCTAAGGCAAGACTTCATGAAAAACTATCACGTGGTTCTATCATTGGAACTACACCTGAATCTCATTTTACTCACCAAATATTTCTACCCTTTTCCTTCTATGGAATTTATGAGCTTGTTTGGATTGCCCCTCAGGGTAATTATACGGTAGACACTGAGATTGCAAAGGTGAAAGATGAGCATGGTCGCTTAATCTCCATCTCTATGATGCAAAAATGGCCTGTGAAATTTCCTCTTGTGGAAGGAAGAAAAATCCCTCCAAAAGATCTTGTTTGCACAGGAATACGTGTGATTGACACGATGGCTCCGATGATGAAAGGTGGTACTGCTTGTTCCCCTGGTCCATTTGGTGCTGGAAAAACCCTTCTTCAGCAGTGTGTATCTAAGTATTCAAACGTAGATATTGTAGTGCTTGCGGCCTGTGGGGAACGAGCTGGTGAAGTGGTGGAAACATTAAAAACATTTCCAAAACTAAGTGATGTGCATACTGGCCGTCCTTTAATGGATCGAACATGTCTTATTTGTAATACCTCCTCTATGCCAGTTGCTGCTCGTGAGGCATCTGTATATGTGGGAATGACCATTGCTGAATACTACAGACAGATGGGTCTTGATGTCTTACTTCTTGCTGATTCAACTTCACGTTGGGCCCAGGCAATGCGTGAAATGTCAGGAAGACTGGAAGAAATCCCAGGGGAAGAGGCTTTCCCTGCATACTTAGCTTCAAGAATTGCATCTTTTTATGAAAGAGCGGGTGTTCTTCAAACAAAAGAGAGTGGAAATGGATCAGTTACTGTGTTAGGGGCAGTATCTCCAGCTGGTGGTAACATTAATAGTGATCCTGTTTCGCAAGAAACATTAAAAGTCGTAGGTGTGTTTTTATGCCTATCAAGAGAGCTGTCAGATGCAAGAAAGTATCCTGCAGTGGATACGATGCAATCTTGGTCTAAATACACAGCAAAAGTTTCCGATGCAATGAAGAAATCATTTCCATTATGGGGACAGTGGGTTGAAAGGGCACGTGAGATAACAGTTGCCGGAGATCAGATTGGAAGGCGTATGGAGGTTGTAGGTAAAGAGGGGACAAGTATAGATGATTTTATCATTTACTTAAAGGCAGAGCTATTTTCTTTTGCTTATTTACAACAAAATGCGTTTGATAAAGAAGATGTTTATTGCAGTTTAGATCAGCAGCAAGAGCAGTTCAGATTAGTCAATGAAATCTTTGATCAAGAATTTACATTTGAGTCCGCAGATGATGCTAAAGAATTTTTCTTGGGATTACAAAATAATTTAAGAAATCTAAACTTTATCCCATTTAATACAGAACGATACCATCACTTGATCAGTGAAATAAGAGATAAGTTAGAGAAAATACTAGTGAAGGCGGGGGTATAAAGTATGGATACAGTATACGAAGAGATTTTAGAGATTGGAAACAGTATTTTTATCGTCGAGGCTGAAAATGTTGAGATTGGTGAAATGGTAAGTGTTGATAAATTCGATGGAACAAAGCTTTACGGTCAGGTGATTAGTTTTGATGGTACAAAAGTAACTATTCAGGCAATGGGAAGTACACGGGGACTTTCCACAGGTGATAAGACAACCTTTTTAAAGAAAAAAATGCGCGTAGTTGTTGGAGATGCCTTACTTGGTAGAGTGCTTTCAGCAACAGGTATCCCTTTAGATCATGGCCCTTTGCTAGATGGAATGGAAGTGGAAATTGGAACACCTACTGCAAATCCTGTAAGAAGAATTGTTCCACATAGAATGATTCAAACCTATATTCCGATGATTGATTTGTTCAACTCCTTGGTGGAATCTCAAAAGCTGCCAATTTTTACTGTTCCAGGAGAGCCTTATAATGAATTGCTCATGCGTATTGCAAATCACACCGATGCCGATGTTGTAATTATTGGAATTATGGGGGCGCGTCTTGATGATATGCATGCCTTTATTGAAAATACAAAAAACACTGGCGCTGTTGGAAAAACTGTGATGTTTGTACATAAGGCAACAGATTATCCTGCAGAGTGTTTACTTGTTCCAGATATGGCTTTGACAGCAGCTGAGCAGTTTGCACAAAAAGGTAAGCGTGTTCTTGTTTTATTAACAGATATGACAGCTTATGCAGATGCATTAAAAGAAATTGCCATTTCCTTAAATCAAATTCCTTCTAATCGTGGTTATCCAGGATCCTTATATTCAGATTTAGCGTTCAGATATGAAAAGGCGATCGATATACAAGGGGCCGGATCCATTACATTATTACCTGTTGTAACTATGCCAGGGGATGATGTAACACATCCAATTCCAGATAACACAGGGTATATTACAGAAGGTCAGTTTTACCTTCGTAATGGTAGAATTGAGCCTTTTGGTTCATTATCAAGATTGAAGCAATTTGTAGTTGATGTAGTGACTAGAGAAGATCATGGCGCAATTATGAATACGATGATCCGTCTATATTCAGAGGCGCTGAAGGCTCGCGAGCTCTATTCTATGGGATTTAAACTTTCAAAATGGGATCAAAAGCTAATCAAATATGGTGAATTATTTGAAAGTGAGATGATGGATTTAAGTCGAAGTATATCTTTAGAGAACGCTCTTGATTTAGGATGGAAAATCTTATCTGAATGTTTCGATAAAGGAGAGGTGGGTATTAAAGATGCCTTATTGAAAAAATTTTGGATTAATGGCGGGATGAAGGGGTAATCTTTGGCGACAGTAAAGTGTACAAAAAATGAGATGAGCCGCTTGCAGAAAAAACTTGTGCAACTAAGGAAGTATTTACCCACTCTTCATTTGAAGAAAATGCTTTTACAAGCCGAGGTAAATAAAGCAAAAGAAGAGATCTCTCATTATTCAAAATTGTATAAAGAGGAGATTTTGACTTTTGAGACCTCGATGAAGCTTTTATCCGATCCATCGGTTACTTATATTAAAAGCCGTGTAAGCATTGATAAAAAGGAAATTCATTACGAAAACATCGCAGGCATTGAAATTCCTTCTTTAACATCTCTGACCTTTAAGAATGGAAAAGAGCTATCTATCGATACCCCCTTTTGGCATGAGGATATGGTGGAGCATTTAAGATCTACAAAAAAAGCGTTTCTTAAATGGAAACTCTCTTTGAAAAAGAAAGAGATTTTAGATGAGGAATTAAGAAGCGTCTCTATTCGCGTGAATTTATTTGAAAAAAGATTAATTCCACTTGCTGAAAAAGATATTACCTCCATCCGTGTCTTTCTTAATGATCAGGCTCTTGCGGCAGTCTCTCTTGCAAAACTTGCTAAAGGGAAGGTGGAGAAAAGAAAATTAGAACCCCGGGGAGAAAATGCAGGTTAAGTTGCATAAGTATCTGTTTGCAGGTACAAGAAATATTCATGATCTATTCTTTGAAAGAGCTCAACAGCTTGGTTTTTTAGAGTTCATCTCAGTAATGGGGGGAAAACCTCATTTATACCCTGAAGATGTACAAAGAGCAAAATCTGCTATAAAAATACTTTCAAAGCATGCAAGGGGAAAACAAGAAGATGAGGCTCCAGGCCACATTTCAGGGATTGTTGATGAGGTACTTGCTACAAGAGATAAACTTGATCTTGCCCTGGAGAAGAGCCGCTTTCTTCATCTTGAAATGATCAGAGTAAAGGCTTTTGGAAGCTTTTCATTAGATCAAATTCATGCAATTGAAGAAGAGGGAAATAGATACATTCAATTTTTCATGATGCGACATGATAGATTACCAGCTGACCTAATACCTGATGAATTAATTTTTATCGATCGAGTGGATAATATTGATTATTTTATCTCTATAGGAACAGAAAAATTTTTTCATGAAGGGATTACTGAAGTTCATATTGAAAGATCTTATGATGATCTTTTGGTGGAATTTGAAACATTAGATTCAGAGATTAAAGAGATGGAACATTTTGAAATTTCCTTGTGCGCTTACGTAAAAATGATGGAAGAATACATTTTTACTCGAATGAATAAAATTAATTTGAATTTTGCTAAAGAAGATGTTGATTATTTTGTAGAAGATAAACTTTTTATGATCGAGGCTTGGATCCCCGATTATAGAGTTAAAGACATTCATGAATTAACAAAAGGTCTTTCTATTATTGCCCAAAAAGTTGCTATTGAAAAGGATGATCACCCCCCAACCTATTTAAAAAATTCTGGTTTTGCAGCAATGGGGGAGGATTTGGTTTATGTCTATGATACCCCTGCAACAAGTGATAAAGACCCCTCTGGATGGGTGATTTGGTTTTTTGCTCTATTTTTTGGAATGATTATTGCCGATGCGGGGTATGGATTCATCTTTTTTTCCGCAGCACTATTTGGATGGTTTAAGTTTGGAAAAAGCTTTACCGGTATAAAAAGACGAATGTTAAAAATTTTCACGTTGATTTCAATATCGACCATTATTTGGGGCGTGCTTATTGCCTCCTATTTTAGCATTCAGATGAAGCCTGGAAGTTTTCTAAATAAAATTTCCCTCCCTTATCAACTTGCCTTAAAAAAAGTAGAATTTCATCACCAAAAAGAGACAGAACTTTATAAAGAGTGGGTGCATGATTATCCAGCCATTGAAAATGTAGACTTACCTGCTCACATTTTAGATAAAGGGATTAAGGTGAAAGGGGATAGAAGCGTCTATGAACTAATGGGTAGTTTATATGATAGTATATTCTTGGAAATATCCATTATTATTGGTATCATCCATCTATCTGTATCGTTTATTAGAAATTTATACAGAAGCTGGTTTGGGTTTGGATGGATTATGACATTAATCGGTGGCTATCTATTTTTCCCAAAAACACTTTCTGGTCATTCGATGGTAGTTTTCACAGGATTGATAGAAGAGCAGTATTCCTATGTTTTAGGAGAGTACTTATTATATGGCGGACTTATCTTAGCTATGGTACTTCAAATAATTCAGCAAAGAAGCTTTTTTTCAATTATTGGTACTTTTTTTAAAGTAATTGAAGTCTTTGCCGATGTTTTGTCCTATTTACGTTTATACGCACTGGGGCTTGCAAGCGTGGTGCTTGCCGGAACATTTAATGATCTTGGACCTGAAATTGGAGGAGCGGTATTTGGCCCTATTATCATCTTACTAGGTCATATGGTAAACATTTCCCTTGGGACGATGGCAGGGGTTATCCATGGTCTACGTCTAAATTTTTTAGAGTGGTACCATCATTGCTATGAGGGTGGGGGAAATAAATTTAGCCCATTGAGGCTTTTAAAGAGAGAATAACAAGAAGGAGAAAAAAAATGGATTTTGGAATGATTGGACCGGCACTTGCCCTTGGGTTATCTGCTATTGGATCTGCAATTGGTTGTGGCTTGGCTGGGATTGCATCTCATGGGGTTATGAGTAGAATTGATGAAGGACATGGTAAAATTGTGGGACTATCAGCGATGCCTGCCTCTCAGATGATTTATGGTTTTGTGTTAATGCTACTTCTTAGTCAAAGTGTCAAAGCTGGCGGAGTATCTGCACTAAGTGCTGTTGGAATTGGACTTTCATCAGGATCAGCGATTATGGTGGCAGCGATTTTTCAAGGTATGGCCTGTGTATCAGCAATTCAAGCAACGGCAAAAAAACCAGCGCTTTTTGGTAAAACATTTGTCGCTATCGGTATTATCGAGTCGTTTGCGCTTTTTGCATTTGTCTTTGCGTTACTGCTAATTTAATTAGAAAAATCTAATTAGGGGGAAATTTTGTCTATTTTATGTAATCTTAGGTTAGAAGAGCATATTAAATTATATGATGAACTATCCCCATT
>CAMCSI010000037.1 GCA_945877885.1 Chlamydia trachomatis | reverse complement strand
TAATTTTAGAAATAATTTAGTATGAAACTTTAACTAAAGGGATTTTTAATGAAAAAGATTGGATTATATTTGAGCATTTTTATAAGCATTTATTCTGGACCCTACTATTCTCAATTCGGTCAGGATAAATTTATAAATGAAGAACTTTTGAAAGGGAAAAAAAACGGTGTTTTTATGGAAATAGGAGCATTTGATGGGGTGTCTCTTAGTAATACTTTGTTTTTCGAGGAAACTTTAGATTGGACAGGCGTCTGTATAGAACCTATTCCATACCAATTTGAAAAACTACAATCTAATAGATCCTGTGAATGCATAAATATTGCTATCTCTAATTACAATGGCATTACAGATTTTTGTTGGTCAAAAAAAGTAGGGATGCTATCTGGTTTATTAGAGAATTATGACCCAAGACATGTAAGAAGGATAGACTACGAACTATCAATGAAAGATGGTGGAGAGAAAGTTATCTTGAAGGTTGATGTAACAACCTTTAATGATGTAATGGAGAGGTATGGGTTAACAAAGCTTGATTTTGTAACCATAGATACCGAAGGTGGTGAAGAGAATATTATTAAGTCAATTGACTTTAATAAGTATCAAATCGATGTAATTTTTGTGGAAAATAACTATGGATTCAATATTAAAAACTATTTGACATCTAAGGGGTATTGTTTTGTTAAACATATGGGATGTGATGAAGTTTATATAACAAATGAATTAAATAGCACTCTTAACTTAGTTGAATAATTTTTTTATAATAAGTTTAGTAATTATTTAAAAATGAACAGTTATTTATATTTAAACATAGGAGATAAATATGAAATCAAAATTTTTAATTCTAGCTATTTCTTTATTTCCATGTGTATTGTTAGAGTCTTTCGATAAAGAATTCTATAAAAGTAGATTAAATCCTCAGTTTTATTATATAATGGATTCAAGAACTGCTGGAATGTTCAGTGTATGGTATGATGTATTAGCTTTGGTGTTTTCTTATGAATCTAGTTTAGTGAATGGAATTGAGGTGAGTTTTAAGGATTCAAATGGACTATACTTACAATCTAATTATGGGGATAATTGGTGGAATTATTATTGTGAGCCAATAAAATATGGAAATATTAGAAATTTACATTATGTAACTGGTGATCCTTCAAGACATCCTGGTTACATGATAGGTAAAATTTTAAGAAGCGAGGTAAAGGTCCTAATTGATAAGTATATTCATATAAAACCATTTATTTTAGAGAAGGTTAATGAATTTCAGGATGAACATTTTTTAGAAAATTATATTATTGCAATTCATTATCGCGGTACAGATAAAATTACTAGTAGAGAAGCACGATATGTATCATATAATGAGGTTATAAGTGCAATTGAAAAGGTTATTAAAAAAAATACCAATGCTCAATATAAACTATTTATAGCTACTGATGAACAAAATTTTTTGGATTATATGATTCAAAAATATGGTGATAGAGTCTGTTTTACTAATGCAACAAGATCTAAAAATGATCAGCCGCTCCATGTAGGTAAAAGTGAACCTTATAAACAGGGGCTTGAGGCGATTACTGATATGTTATTATTATCTCGTGGTGATTATTTGATAAGAACACTTTCAAATTTATCTGCATGGTCTAGTTATTTTAATCCGGATATTCCAGTTCTTACGATTGAATAATCTTCTTTTATGGGAAGCGGTGGGCTTTTGGTTCGAGCTCTTCTCCTAAAATGGTGGTTGAGACCACAAGGCTTAGCGAGATTAAAAGGGCGATGACGGCTGTGATGATTGAGCTACCTAGAAGGCTTCCTGAGATGGAGACAAACGATAATGTTGCTGCAGAGCTTGCCCCTTTGCCGAATTTGGAACAAAGGCCATCGATTACAAGCTTTCCTTGCATACGTGAGGCTTTGGGTAGGGAAACAAGGGCAAGTTCTTTACATGGGTCAAATAGCGTGTATTTAATAGCTCGACAGGCGCAAAATAGAAATGAGCCGATCATTACAAGCACTCCTAGCCAATCGCTGTGCGAAAGGTTAAATAGGGTAGAGCTGAATTCCTCTGCGCATAGAAAGAAGAAAAAGACCCCTTCACTGATAAATAGACCAAGTGGAAGGATGATAGCACAAGTTACCCAGCGGGTTTTTCTTAGCAATACGGGTGCAAGGAAGAGGGCGGAAAATATGGTCAGGATACTGTGCCAGAAGGATAAATAGCCCATATAGGAGCAATAATCTGTGGGAAGTGGGTATTTAAGCTTCAGCACTTCTAAAAAAAGCACTTCAGCAAGAGAATAAGCGATGTAATCGGCAAAGACGATCCAACCCATCAGCTTCAGCGGTTTTGATTGCAGAAAATAGCGTAAGGCTTCTTTGAGGGAAAATTTCTTTCCTTCTTCGCTATAGTTTTCATTTTGAGAAAAATTTTTGCAGAGGAAATGGTACAAGGAGGCTGTAAGAAGGCTTGTTAGAAATACTGCACTCATCATGATGATTAAGGAGTGGTTCCAGTGATCGGTAGATAAAGGAAGGATCTTAAAGAGGTATTTGGAGTTACAAAATACTGTAATTGGACCTGCTGCAATTGCGCCGATACCCGCTCCGAGCATCAAAGAGGGATAGTAGTTTTTTGCTTGCTCCATTGATAGGTTCATGTTGATCAGGCCAAGGAATAGAATTTGAATAAGGCAAGGCTTCCAAAGCTCTCCTACCACATAAAAGATCATTGATGCAAAGGTAAGCAGTCTTGGCGTTGCTAACGTTTTTTGTAAAAGGATTAATTGAGGGTAGCATAATCCTGCAAAAAGTATGAAAAATGATATAAATAGGAAAAGCATCACAAAGAAGACTTTTTTCATGGAAAATTTCTTCAAAATTTTTGTTAAAAACCAGGCCATGAAGATAGCAGCTGGCATAGTACCAAATAATTCAAAAAAGGGTATAGAGGTAGCACTTCCCCCAAGATCGGCTATTGCTAGTGTTTTTCTTACACTTTTTAAAATTGTATAGTTTAAGTTTAAAAGAAAAATGATTCCAAACATAAAGGTAAACATTCGTACGGAGCTGTTTTTAAGGGTCTTTTCCATGGAAAACCTAAATATAAAAAGCTAAGTATAGAGGATGAGGTGTTAAAAATCACCTTTAATAAAATCTTCAATATTTACAATTACTTTTTCTAACAAACTCTTTCGGGCAGAGGTTGCTGCCCAAGCAATATGAGGTGTTAGGTAGAGTTTTGGATGGTTGCAATTAATTAAAGGGTGATCAGATTGTGGAGGCTCTTGCGATAAAACATCGATGCCTGCACCTGCGATAATATTAACGTCTAATGCATGAGCAAGATCCACTTCATTAACAATTCCGCCGCGCGCAGCATTAATAATAAAAGCAGATGATTTCATTAACTTAAGTTCTTTTAATGTGATTTTATTTTTTGTTTGTTCGGTAAGGGGACACATGATAAGAAGTATGTCGACAAGAGGTAGCAAATCTTTTAAGTCTAAACGATTTTCCTCATAGTGTTGCTTGGTGCCTTTTGCAATAAGTGTGTTCATTCCTAAAGAAGAGGTCATCTCATGAACTTTTTTCCCAATATTTCCATATCCAAAGATTCCAAGGGTTTTACCACTAAGGGTTTCAATAGGGTGATCTAAAAATGTAAATGTTTTTGAGGTTGACCATTTGCCATCTTTTACATCTCTTATATAGGACGGATAAGAGGTAAATAGGTTTAAAATGGTGGTAAGTACATAGGTTGCGACACTTTGACTTGAGTAGTGTGATACATTTTTGACTACAATCCCTTTATTTTTTGCAAAGGGTAGATCGATATTATCCATGCCAGTTGCAAAAAGTTGTATAAGCTTTAACTTTGGGAGCTGATTAAGGATAAAGGCATCTAATCGGCATTTATTTGTTAAGAGGATCTCTGCATCTTTGCATCTTGAGATGATCTGATCGTAATCGGTTGTAGGAAAGATCTCTAAATCTTTTAAAAGTGTGTTTAGTGAAGATAAATCAAGATCTCCTAGACTATTGCTATCAAGTAGTACAGCTTTCATAAAATGAATATAGCAGAAAAACTTGTTTAAAGGAAGGAGAAGATCCTTGACAAGTGCAGTTTTTATGGGGTATGCTACAGTTTAAAATATGTTATTAAAACTTACAAAATCTATTGTAGATTCTATCGGGGCTTTCTTTATAGGAAGCCTTGCCATCCTTTTATTTTATATTCGTCAGCATTTTTTTGGTCATAGAATTCCAAAATATATTAAAGTTGCCGACCGTAGACTTTACCGTGGGGGACAGCCTACCAAAGCTGGCTTAAAAGAGCTGATGAAACATGGGATTCATACCGTTGTAAATTTAAGGGCAAGAAATCGTGATAAAAAAAGGATCTTGCAGTTTTCTTCGGGAAATATGATTTCTGTGCACGTGCCTATGTTTCCGTTTAGATTGCAAGAGTCCTCTATTATTGAATTTTTGCAAATGTTTACCAAAACTGATAAAAAGGTGATTTATGTTCATTGCTTTCATGGAGTAGACAGAACAGGACTTATGTGCGCAATGTATCGAATTATCTTTGACGGTTGGGATAAAACTTCTGCAATAGAAGAAATGAAACACCATGGGTTTCATTTTTGGCATAGAAGTTTTGTCAAGTATATTGAAAATTCTGATATTGAAGCGTTAAGAAAAAAGGTCTTTAGTTAAAAAGCGCTAGAGGGTGCATTCCATAGTCCATCGGAAAGGCTTTCTAAATGCTCAATACGCTCCTCTATTGTAGGGTGTGTAGAAAATAGCTTTGAAAATGATTTTGGTTTAGAAGGTCTAATCATCATTGCAGCAAAGCTCTTTTGCTTTTCAAATTCGTTTTTATCTAAGGTGATTGCGGTATCAAGGGCTTTTAAGGCGCCGATCATTTTATTTTTGCTTGTAAGGTGTGCTCCACCTGCATCTGCTGAAAATTCTCTTTTTCTTGAAAAGTAACACAAAAGAATTGATCCAAGAGAAATAAATACAAGTTCAAAGAGCATCGTAAATAGAAAATAGGATAAAGAGTGTCCTGTATTTTTCTTGTTATCCTTATTCATTGCAGAGGTGATGCCATAGGCAAACACTCTTGAAAGAAACATCACAAAGGCATTAATCACCCCTTGCAATAAAGACATTGTGACCATATCCCCATTAACAATATGGGTCATTTCATGAGCGATAACGGCCTCAAGTTCCTCATCAGAAAGCGTTTCTAGTAACTTTGTAGAAACAGCGATTAGGGAGGATTTTTTACTAAATCCTGTGGCAAAGGCGTTACATCCGGAGCTTGAAAAGATGCCAATTTCTGGAACATCTGTTAGATGGGCCTTCATAGCGATGTCCTGCACCATGTTACAAAGCTTTTTTTCATGATTAGGGGAGTTATGGGAGGGGTTTAGTATCTTTATAGAAAGCATCCATTTAGCTATTTTTTTGGAAAGAAGGAGGGAGATAAAAGATCCAGTCATTCCCCAAATGATGCAAAAAATTGCAAGAGCCTCAAAATCAAGGCCTGTCTTTGTAATATAAGGTCTTAATCCGATTAAATCACATAATATGGATATAGATGCTACGATTAGGATGTTAAGCCCAAGGAATAAAAAAATTCTTTTAAACATGATCACCTCTTTTAAGTTTAAGACTAATATTACAGCAAAAGTAGAAAAAAGGCAAAGGTTGTGGTGTATAAAAAAATTATTTGCTTTTTTATCAGCTAATATGGATAAATACTTCAGATGTTTGTCCGAGGATAAATAATTGGTAGGTAGGAGTGCATGGGAAAATTTATTGAAGGACTATTTGGGAAGAACGAAATTACCAAAAAAGAGGTGCGCTCTTTTTTGAAGAAAAAGAGTGACTCAAAAACAGTCTGTTATGTATTGATTACTTGCACAGAAGCAAGGTCAAATGGTAAAATGGATGTGGAGATGAAATATGAAGGAGATAAATATTTAGCCTCATATATGCTTGAAACTGCACTAAAAATTATGGAGAAGGAATAGATGTTTTATAAGAATTGGTTTGAAAAACATGAAACAAGAATTTGGGAAGATTTTTTTACTTTTTTATCCATTCCTAGCATATCAGCAGATCCTACCTTTGAGAAAGATCTCTTAAAAGCTGCAAATTTTATTGAACATCGATTGAAGCGTTTGAATATGCATGTAGAAAGATGGCATGAGCTTGCCGCACCTGTTTTGTTTGCAGAAAGGCTCATTGATCCATCGTTTCCTACCATTTTAATTTATGGACATTATGATGTTCAGCCAGTTGATCCTTTGGAGCTTTGGGATTCTCCTCCTTTTTCCCCTGAGGTAAGGGATGGCAAAATTTATGCACGTGGTGCCGAAGATAATAAGGGTCAAAATTTTTATTCTTTAGTAGCCATTGAAGCATTTTATGCAAAACATCCTGATCCAAGAGTAAATATAAAAGTGCTTGTAGAAGGTGGGGAGGAAATTGGAAGCCCTGGATTTTCACTACTTGCTGATAAGTACAAGGATCGATTAAAGGCCGATTCCATTTGGATGGTAGATATGGGTATAGAATCCTATGATAAACCGCTGCTGAGTCTTGGAGTACGCGGTCTTGCTCCATTGGAAGTGACTGTTTCTAATGCAGAGTTTGATCTACATTCTGGATCCTATGGTGGGGCTGTGTATAACCCTATTCAAGCGTTATGTGAAATGGTAAGCTCTGTATATGATGGAGAGGGCCGCATTCAAATTGAAGGCTTTTATGACACCATCATTCCACTTTCTGCAGGGGATAAAAAAGAACTCTATTTTGGTAATGATCAGCATACTTACGAAAAAGAGACCACTGCTACATGCTTTAGAAAAGAGCAAGGGTATTCTTTACAAGAAAGTATTTCTATTCGGCCTACCTTTGAGATCAATGGCATTTATGGCGGCTATCAAGGCGATGGCTCTAAAACAATTATTCCATCATCGGCTACTGCAAAAATCACTTGTAGATTAGTGGGCGGACAAGATCCTAAAGATATAGTTAAAAAAGTGAAAGCATTTTTGGTAAAAAAAGCACCAAAAGGGATGAAGGTAACATTTAAAGACCAAAGTGGGGGCGATAGCGCCTGGAGTAAGCCATCAGATTATTCTGCAAAAGTTTTTGCAAAAATTATAGATGAAGTGACGGGAAAAAGTTGTCAATTTACCTACAGTGGAGGATCTATTCCTCTTACAGCAATATTAGCTAAAGCTACCGGAGGGGAATTTATTTTCCTTGGAACAGGGCTTCCAGAGGATCGTATACACTCTCCAAATGAGAATTTTAGCAAAAAGCAATTTGTCGATGGATACCATATGATCACAAAAGGTCTAGAAGTATTTGCAGAAAACAAAAATGGGTGGTAAGTTAGAGAGAATCTCTTATTTTTTGAAATGTAGGATCTCTATGAAAGAAGCAATATTGAAACAATTTTTTGCCCCAGTTAAAGCACGTTATCGTTTGCTATTAATATTTCCTGTCTGCAATCTCCTTTTGCTTGCAATTGTAGTCCTATTCCTAAAGTCTCCAAAGGAGGCGATTCTTATTTCGATGGGAGCTATTTCTTTTGTGGTATTTTTAATAGGTACAAAAAAGTTTGTATCGCTTTTTTACCTCTCTTCCCTTCTTTTTAATGCGTTGATTTTTTTCACCACTTGGTCATTAGACTCATTTTGGTCACGGGGGTGGAGTCTATCGATGATGATCACCTTAACCATAGGATATTTTTTATCTCATGAGGTGCTTGATTTTTATCGTAAAGAGGATAAATCTTTTAAAGATAATGAGACAGAGAAGGGTTTATGGAAGAATCGCTTTGAGACATTACGAGACGCACATAATCTAGAAATTGGTGGATTAGAAGATGATCTTATAAAAACTAAAGAAGGGTTGGATGAAAAAAATAATCAAATAGCTGCTTTAGAAAAGCTTGTGGAAGTAACGCATAAAGAGGCGGCTATACTTTCTAAGCAAAAGCATGAATTACTTGATAAACTTCGCTGTGAAAATGATCCTCGCAATGAGGAGGAAATTAAACGGCAAAACCTTTCCTTAGAAAAACAACTGCATGAATTACGTTTTCTTGAAAGAGATGTGCAGGCGTTGAAAGAGGAGAAAGAGACCTTTATTACAAAAATTAGCGCCCTACAAGAGCATAATAGATTACTTGAGCAGGAAGACTCTGCTAGTAAAATAGAGGCTCTGCAACAAGAGATCATTGCTCTAAGAGAAGAAAATGAATCGATAACCCCTGAAAAGGGCTATTCAAAAGAGCAGATCTACAAAATGATGGAAGATCTTAGCCTTTTTACAGTAGATAAGACAGGACTTGATGCGGTGTTGCTCGAGCTTAGGGATAAATTTCAGGATAAGGATAAGCCATTTAAATGGCAGGTTTGGAAGGGTGAGAAAAAGGAGAAAAAAGCTGTGGAGAAGAAGGGGAAAATTTCTATGCTTGATCTTGGAAAGGGCTTGAAGATATAAAATTTATCCCTTATAATTCTTTCATGATTTCAAGAAATGATCTATGTTGGTGCAAAAGTGGCAAGAAATGGAAAAAGTGTCACTATCCTGAAGAAGCGGTGCTTTCTTCCTTTGAAGAAAAGGCTGCCTTTTATAAAAAACGTTATCATATTTTACTAAAAACTCCAGAGCAAATCGAAGGGATACGAAGAAGTTGTAAGCTTTCTGCTCAAATTCTAGATAAACTTTGTAAGGCAGCAAAAGAAGGGGTGACCACCTTAGAACTTGATGCTTTAGCAAGAAAACTCCATAAAGAAGCAAATGCAATCCCAGCCCCTTTAGGTTATGGGGATCCTCCTTTTCCAAAAGCGATCTGCACCTCTTTAAATGAGGTCATTTGTCATGGAATTCCTGATAGTCGTCCTCTTCAAAATGGCGATATTTTAAATATTGATAATACCACAATTTTGGATGGCTACTATGGCGATTGTAGTAAAATGGTACATATTGGAGAGATTTCTGAGGAAAAAAGACGAGTTTCTGATGCGGCTAAAAAATGCTTGGATGCAGCCATTGCAGTGGTTAAACCAGGGGCTTTGTTCTATGAAATAGGCGATGCCATTTCAGATGTTGCAACCTTTTATGGATGCAGCGTTGTTTATCAGTTTGTAGCACATGGTGTAGGTCTTTATTTTCATGAAGAGCCTCAAATTTGCCATCATAGAAATAAAATGAACATACCTATGGAAGAGGGGATGACCTTTACTATTGAGCCTATGATCAATGCAGGTCTTAATGAGGCTGTGATTGATGATGAAGATGAATGGACAGCCAGAACCATTGATGGTAGAGCCTCTGCACAATGGGAGCATACAGTTTTAGTGACCAAAGATGGATGTGAAATTCTTACTAAGTAATTAGACTTCTTTCGAGTTTATTAATTTTCAAATAGTTTTTGAAAGTGTATTGGAACTATCGGACAGCTAGTTTTAGGTTTAGGGAAAAGTTTGTGGCGAATGCTGGCTATTTGGTCATAGAAAAAGTCTGTGAAGGGAAGTATAGTCAAAATGAAGGCACAAAGACCGAAGACACCTCCAAGTCTTTCAAAAACAGCTATGATAGCTTTAGTTTTATAAACAGTTTTTCTACCCTCTAACTCATAAACGGCTATGCTTTTAAGCTCCTCTTTTTGGGGGCTAAAATAGATACTTGTTGCATCTTTTGGCAATTCCTTAAGTGTAAATTGTACGAAATGGTGGCACAAACCGCACGATCCATCGTAAAATACTCGGATCGAGCTTTTCTTTGGAGGAATCCACGCAGGGTTAAATGTGAACAGATGCAGCATAATCATTCCTAAACTAAGGTCGATGAATCGAAGAAAAAATAAAAGTCCAATATGCATTAAAACCATGCTTAACCA
>CAMCSI010000036.1 GCA_945877885.1 Chlamydia trachomatis | reverse complement strand
GTCATTTATCATTCCCCTTGCTTGCTTTAATGCATCAATTATCCCCATATCGTAAGAGGGTTTTGCAATAATCGTAGCTATTTTTAATAAGTCTGGATGTCCATTTTCCATACCAATAGAAATGTCTGCTTCAGCAAACATCGAAACATCGTTAAGATCATCCCCACAGGCAATAATTACCCCTTTCCAATCATAATGATCAATCAACCTTCGAAGCGATCTCCCTTTATCTACTCCAGGGGAAGAAATCATCAAAATATATTCATCTTCAAAATGAACGTCGTGTAAAATTACAGCGCTTACAAAAGCTTTGCTTAAAACAAGCGCTTTTAGTTCTTCCATCTCCTTTTTCGAGCCAAATGTTCTCACTAAGGTAAAATGCAAAATATCTAAGTTTTCAATAGAATCCACCTCTACCCAATTTACTGCACCATAGCCTTTGCTAAAATTTACATACTCAAGCGCTTTACCTGAAAATCTCCCTTTTTCATAGTAGCAAATATCTCCATGAGCGCTTCCTGAATAAAAGGTAAAATCTCTATCCGAAGCATTTAAAACAGAGCGGATTGTTAAAGCAATATCCTTACTAAGAAATCTTTGCATACAAAATACCTCTTCTGGCATTTTTAAAACTTCAGCCCCATTTTGCACCGCTAAATGAAAAGGGAAATCACATAACGCTAAAGCTTTTTTTGAAAATTTATAGGTTCTACCTGTGAGAAACACAATTTCAAATCCATCGTTATAGCAGCTATGTAAATAGGTGATTACATCTTCTGGGATGATGTGATCACTATTTGTCAATGTTCTATCAATATCTGAGGCAATAATTCCACGCATGCAACAATTATACCTGGACGATAAATGAAAAAAAAGAGATAAATGATCTATGACTCAAAAAATATTACTTTTTCTTGCTTTTCCATTTTTTGTCTTTGGCACAATTGAAATAGCAAAACCCCCTACCCCTAACAAGGTAGAGGAAAAAACGCAAGCTTCCCCGATTGCACCGCCGGCTCCAGCGGAACAAAACTCTAATACCGAGAAAACTGTTGACGATTTAGATGACATGCCACTTTCTCCTGAAGGCTCAAACCCCAATTTCTTAGACCCAAATTATAATAAGCAGTTTTTCAAGATACTTATTTTTATCTGCTTACTTATCATCTTTGGAATGATTGTTATTTTCATCTACAAAAGATCCTCACCTATTGGATCCATTACTAAAAAAAATAGTCGCAATAACATTAAAATTCTTGAACGACGCTCCTTAAGCCCTCAAACTTATTTATATCATATTCAAGTAGGAAATAAGCAGTTTATTCTATCTGAATCAAAGGTGGAAACAAGAACTGTAGCTACGATGGATTGGCCTGAAAATTAATCTTCACCTCTTTTTTTCCGTATTACCTAAAACTTTGTGTTGCAACGAAATATTTTTTTTTGTTATATTATTTTTTTATAAAGTCGCTTATAACCAAATTGAGGTGTATGTGAGCAAACAGGACCCCAAAGACCCCAATTTTCAAGAAAAAATACCAGAATTAAAAAAATCTGAGAAAAACATAGACCTTGTAATCATTAAGACAGACTCGAATTCCCCTATTCAAGAAGTGATGTGCAAAAAAGAGCATAAGAAAATATTCATGGATCTTTATGAAGGGAAGAAATGGCTATAGATTTAGCGTCAGAAGGCTAGTTAAGTAAGCTAAACTTAAAATATTAAGGGTTTTTAATGAACGCAGAGCAAAGCGAAACAGTTGATCCACATAGTTACGACAAGTTTATAGAACATATAAAAAAAGACATTCAAGACTCGCAGCTAAAAGCGGCAATTTCTATAAATAAAGAACTTATAGAGCTCTATTATCGGATCGGTAAGATGTTATCTGAAAAAGCCTTATCAGAATCTTGGGGGTCAAAAACAATTGAAAGGATTGCAAGAGATCTAGCTTCCTCATTCCCAAATATTAGGGCTTTTTCACATAGAAATCTGAAATTTATGCGTCAATTTGCTGATAGTTACCCCGACGGTATTAAGGAAACAGCTGTTTCCCTAATACCTTGGGGCCATAATATCCATCTTATGCAGAAGGTGCAAGAGAAGGAAAAACGTCTGTGGTATGTAAAACAGGTCGTTGAAAATGGTTGGAGCAGAAGTATGATGACATCGTGGATCGAGTCGGATTTATTTAGCCGTCAAGGAAAAGCAGTTACAAATTTCAAAAGGACTCTCCCCTCTCCTGACTCTGACTTAGCTACCCAAATGATGAAGGACCCTTATAACTTAGCTTTTGTTGAATTAGACAAGGACTACAGAGAGAGAGCTCTAGAATTAGGTTTGATGGAGCATATTCAAAAATTTCTTTTAGAACTTGGTCAAGGGTTTGCTTTTGTAGGCCGGCAAGTTAGCTTAGTAGTCGATGGACGTGAATATTTCGTGGATTTGCTGTTCTATCATTTAAAATTACGCCGCTACATAGTTTTGGATTTAAAAGCCCGCGAATTCGACCCAAAGGACATAAGTCAATTAAATTTTTATATGTCAGCTGTTGATGACCATCTTAGGCATCCTGGAGATGAACCGACAATAGGAATGATTTTCTGCAAAACAAAGCTGAATTTCACTGTCGAATACGCTTTGAGGGATTTCAACAAACCTATTGGTGTAGCTGGCTATGAAATCACACTCGTTGAAACACTTTCTAAAGAATTGAAGGAAAGCCTACCAACTATTGAAGATATCGAGGCAGAGTTTGGTAAAGAGTAATCTAAATAGGGAAACAGCTGTTTCCCTATTTATAAGTAATTGGTTACCAATAGAATAAGATCGTTCTGAAAAACAATATACTATACATTTATCTGAAAACTCAAAAATTAAGTTAGGAGATCTAAAAATCGATCATTTTGAGGCTCGCCTAAACCTACATTAGGTCTCCATAAAGTCACAGAAAAAGGAAATCCATGTCTTTCTTCTTGCACATTTCTTCGAAAGATTTTTGCATTTGTATAAAGAATGGGATTCATAAACCCTAAAGTGGGCAGTCCCTTTTTCCTTTTACTTTCATTGACTGTTTTCAATGTATCAATAAACTCTTTGGGGTTGGTTAAGGTGATATCAGGAAAAGCTCGTCCATCAAAATTTTGTTTCATTTCTTTTAACTTCACAACGATCAGGGGGTCAAAAAGGTAATTTTTAACCAAAAAGTCTTGATAGTTTGCATACTTTTTTCGCTTAAAGTGAGTGCTGAATTTCGGCGGCGCTCCTGTATTATAAGAGGTGATGGCAGGCATTTCACCAAAAAAGCTATGTGCAGGGGCAAGTATTGAATGTCCTTGTAGAGCAAAGTCTATCAACACAAGATTTACCCTTTTTTTAAATTTTCTTGAGGCGGTATAATCCCCTTCTAAAATGTGCACGGTTTCTTTTTCATCGATCATTAGGAGAGACTGCTCAATCTTTTCAAAATCCTCCTCCTCTTTAATGCGGTAAAATGGAGGGACAAAATGACGTGCTCTTTCCTCTTCTGTGGTAATAAGTCGCAAAACACCTGGAAATATCGTTTTTCTTAAAGCAGCGCCTCGAAATTTTTTAAAGAAATTGCGAGCTGCCTCTTCCCATCTTTTGTCAAAATACTCATGTTTTTCATATTTTGCGTAGGAGCGTGATTGTGGATTTGTCACTTTGTTAAAAAGCTTCAACATCTTGTGATGTTTAACAGGTAAAAAAACGGTATAGACTTTTAGGTGAGCCATAAAGTGTTTCCTTAAATTTCACCTTATACCTCCCCTCTAAATAGATCAAGATCTATTCTAAATACTTAGGCTTCAAGATGGCCGTTGCTAAAACAAGCCCTTTTTTTCCACCTATTTTTTTCAACAAGGTTTTCATTTTTTTACAGTTTTTTTCCGTTGTGTGTGTTTTTGGATCAAATAAAGGACTTTCTTGCTGTAATTTATCCATTATATCTCCTCTGCAGCAAGCGAAAGTCTCATATCAGTATCTGCCATGATATTTTTCATTCGTTGGTAATCCATAATTCCAATATGGCCTCTTTCAAAAGCTGCTGCTATGGCAATTGGAATTCTTGCCTCTGCTTCCACAAGCTTTGCTCTGTTTTCCTGCTCGTAAGCAATCGCCATTGCTTTTTTTCCTTCTGCATTTGCTTGAGCCACTTTCATATCAGCAAGTGCCTGTTCAGATTGAAGTACTGCGCCCACATTTTTACCCACCGTAATATCTACAATATCAATGGAAAGAATTTCAAACGCTGTTTGTCTATCCAATCCCTTTCCAATCACAGTTTTAGAAACAATATTTGGATTTTGAAGCACATCATAATGACTATCTGCAGATCCAATTGCGTTTACAATTCCCTCCCCAACACGAGCAATAATTGTCTCCTCAGTTGCCCCCCCTACAAGCTGCATAATATTTGTTCTAACAGTAACCCTTGCTCTTACTAAAAGCTCGATACCATTTTTTGCCACCGCAGAAATATATTTATCACTATCCCCTTTTGGACAGTCAATCACCTTTGGATGGACAGAGGTTCTTACCGCATCAAATAAATCCCTACCGGCAAGGTCGATGGCCGTTGCTTGTTTCCAAGTCAATTTAATATTTGCTTTGTCTGCAGCAATACAAGCTCTAACAACTTCTCGAAGATTTCCCCCTGCTAGGTAGTGAGTTTCAAGTTCAGAAATGGAAATATCTTTTAAACCTGCTTTTGTTAAGTTAATTTTAGAATCAACAATCAACATTGGCTGCACTTTTCTAATACGCATACCAATAATACTCAGCATGGAAACGTGGGCAGAGGAGACAAGAGCTCTAAACCATAAACTTACGCAGGAAGAAATTACTGAAATAATCAGCCCTGCTACAATTAAACAAACACCTAAAAAAACCATCATAATATTATTCATAATCCCCTCCGGGTAGAGCGAAAATTATCTAAAAAAAGCTCTTACATGTCAAGATAATTCATTATAGATAGTGTGCTTAAAGATATAATTTTAAAAGAATTAATAAACATTTAATAGGTTGATTATTAATCCATAAATGCGGTAGATTTAAAAGCGGATAATATTGGAGATATCAATCAGATGGACATTAAAGTAGTAGATGAAAAAAATGCAGACTTTGTAATTACAGCTGTACACGAGGAAAATAATGATGAGGCAGAAGAGTTATTGGAAAATGAATCTTCCGCTAAACAGGATCTAGAAGTTCCCTCTAAAACTTGGGAGCGTATTCAGAATAAAAAAAGGAAAAAAAGCCTTAACCTGATGACGCTTGCAACTCAAAGCCCTACTTTAGAAAAGAAAAAAGACGAATTAGAAGATCCAACTTATAATGTAAACAAACTCAATGTAGATCTTCAAATGATGTATGATAAGATGACTCAAGATAAGATAAGCAAACTTTCGATAAAAGAAGAGGCAATATGTGAAAGCATCAAAGTGGCCGATATCTTAATAGGTCAATTTAACAAATATAGGAAGGATGTTGAAAAAGGGAAAACGATCTCTTTGGATCAATACAATGAAGAGGTTGGCAGATTTAAAGAACTTTTTGCAAAAGTGACTTTAGATGATCCAAATACCTACAATCCATTTCCTGAAGGACTTGATCTTGAAAATATAGATGAGGAAACTTTAATTGGATGTGTTAACGATTTAACAAACTTTGTAGAAAGTAAGCAGTTTGATTTAACAAAAATATCCAGAGATTTAAAAACAGCCATAGAATTTCACTTACAAGTTTCGATGATTACATCTGCTCGTGTAGGGAAAGAATCTGACATCGACAGAATGATTCGTGGACAAACTACATCTGGAGGCTAATTTGAATACAAAAACAGAAATGACTCCACTTGAAATGGCAGAACTTTTACAAGAATTTACTGTGAAAATAGAAAATGATCGAGATCTTCATCCAAAAGATTATTTGGATAAAGATGTAGAAGCTCTTTATACCATTGCTCATAAATACTACACGGTGGATTCCTATGAAGAAGCTGAGCCATTATTTATGAGACTTGTTTTGGCAAGGGCTACAAACTCTGCATTTTGGAAAGGGCTTGCATCAAGTCAGCAAATGCTTAAAAAATATAGGGAAGCATTAGTCGCCTGGGGTATGTGCGCAATGTTAAATCCAGATGATCTTTCAAATCATCTTTTCGGTGCTGAATGTCTTATTAATCTTGAACTTCTTCAAGAGGCGGTCAAAGCACTTGACTACGTAGGAAGTTTAATCACACAAGGGCATCCAAACTTTAAAAAATACAATAAGCTAAAACTTATTGTGAAAGGAGAGTCTATTGACGATAACTAAAATTTCAAGTGAAGGTCTTAAAGTAGATTCATCTATGGTTACAGCAGATAGGCCATCATTTCAAAAAGAAAATCGCGATTGTTTTATTGAACCGAAAAATACTTTTTCAGATCGTTTTTATGAGGAGGAAGAAAAGCCTAGTTTAACAGAACCTGTTACCTGCATGATGCAAAATGTCTATCTATGTGTAAGATATCAAGAAATTGCTCAATTAATTTCTTTGAGAATTACCGAAAGTCAGGTGGAAATATCAAAAAAGATTATGCAAACTGCCCATTTTGAACTACAAGAGAGTGAAAAAGAACATAGAAAGACCGAAAAAGAGGCAACTATTTGGAAAGATGTGGGCCATGTTGCCTCAGGACTTAGTGGGGTTATATCTATTTGTATAGGCGCTGCCTTAATTCCTACAGGACCTGTTGGCGCTATTGCCGGTATTGCAATGATTATTTCTGGATGCGCCTCTATTGGAGCTATGGTTTGTGAAAAGACAGCTGTAAATTCAGATATTACCCTGGGGATTCAAATTGCAGGAGGTATTGCCTCACTTGCTGGTGGAATCGGCGCTTTTGCCACAGGGATTGCAAACATGGATCTTTTAATGAAAATCGGCATGGGACTTTTCACTGCGGCAAAATATGCAGCAGGTGGAATTTCTGATATAAATCAGATGAAAGGTGTAGAGCTTGAAGCAGGACAAACTGTTTTGCAAGCAACCTTAGAAATTAGTGGGGATCAAATCAAAGAGTGTGGAAACCTTTGGGGTGAAATTCAAGATCATAATAGTCAAACGTTGGATAATATGATTGATGTGTGTATAAAAGAAGGTAAAATTATAGATCATATCGTTAATAAAGAGTTAGCAGGAGGTGCACAGTGGCAAGAATAGATGTTATAGATAAAAGTTATGTAGAAGGGGTCAAGACAAGCCCTGAGATACACGATAATCAGATGGTAGATGATAGATGGGATTTTTTAGAAGAAGAAGAGTTTCAAAAGGAAATGATGGAAAGTCTTTCTAAAAATCCTAAATTTGAGGGAGAAGGGCCAAATATCTTACTAATGATGCATCAGGTGCTATACAATATTATGGACTCTTTAAGAGACTCACATTTTGGATGCAGAAATATTCATGACGACAATCGCAAACGGATAAAAGAGGGCTATGAAAAATTAGGTGGTCAATTAAAAAGCGATTCTTTTCTCTACTTTATCTCCATTGCAGCAGGAATTGTCGGGTTAGTGGGTGCTGGATTTGCCCCCTCTACTAATAAAGTGAATCCTGGAAAAATTCTTGAGACCATCTCAGGTGTTGGAAAAACAGGTGGGGAATTTGCTAATGCATTTTCTAAAGGAGGTCAGGAAATTCTTCGAGGAAAGCTTCAAGAGTTTCAAAATGATCTTAAATCGGATGAAACAACAGATGGAAAAATCATGGCGGATCTACAAAGACTTCAAAAGCTTGCCTCTGATGCTGATGAAAGACAGTATCAATCCATGAGAAAGCCGCTAGGTGGTGGCTAATAAATAAACTTTTTGCTAAATTAAATTTTAGGGTATACTTAAACTCCTTAAGAAGGAGGGGGAAAGATAAAATTTGAAGCATTTAAGAGCCTGGTTAATGAAAAATTTCTTCATCTAACTAAAGTTAAGAGATCTACGTTTGACAAAATGGTAGGTATTTTAGACGATTCTATTAACACAATAGAAAAGTTAATATCGGTAAAAAAAAGAAATTTAGCATTTAAAATTCATTACTCAACACTTTGGAATACATTAAAGTTCTTCCGAAATTCAATTTTTGAGTATGCTTATGCCATTTAATCAGACGGAAACTATATTAAAATGGATTACATGAATTTTTTAACCACAGAGAGCACAGAGAGCACAGAGAAAGAAGACCTAAGCTCTGTTTCTGGGAAAGTCATTGGGGCAGCTATAGAAATTCACCAGGCATTAGGGGTAGGTCTCCTTGAATCAGCCTATGAGGCCTGCCTGCTCTACGAACTGCGTCTAAGAAAATTAAAGGTAGAATCACAGAAAGCGATGCCAGTGGTCTACAAAGATGTGATGCTTGATTGTGGTTATCGCCTTGACCTAGTTGTTGAAGATCAGGTCATTGTAGAAATCAAATCTGTATCAAGCCTTACCCCAATTCATGAAGCACAGTTGCTTTCCTATCTAAAACTATCTAATTATAAAATTGGTCTTTTAATTAATTTTAATGTAAGAATTCTCAAAGAAGGCATTCGTCGATTGAAAACTTGATTTTCCCATTTTCTCTGTGTTCTCTGTGCTCTCTGTGGTTTAAAAAATTCATGTAGTCCATTTTAATATAGTTTCCGTCTGATTAAATGGCATGAGCATACTCAAAAACTGAATTTCGAAAGAACTCTAATAAAAACATCTTGAATTTTTTCTGATTTACTGTAGTATCCGCTTAATAGGCTTAAAATAGAGAAAAACTGTGCTTCAGCGTTTAGTTTCAAACTTTAACTTCTTATGCATTACTGGTGAATATGTTATCTTCATAGGAAGAGTTTTTTCCGCAACCTTTAGGAAATTCCCAAGATGGAGCCTTATTCGGGATCAGCTCTTCAATATTGGGGTGTTATCTCTTACTGTAGTTGCTTTAACTGGGCTAAGTACTGGGATGGTTCTTGCCGCACAATCATACTATCAACTTGCAGATAAAGGACTTGCAAGTGTTACAGGTTTGATGGTTGCAAAAGCTATGCTTACAGAGCTTGGTCCGGTTCTTACTGCTTTTATGATCACAGGTAGAGTGGGTGCATCTATGACTGCCGAACTTGGGACAATGGTTGTAACTGAGCAAGTGGATGCTATGAAGTCTATGGCTATAAATCCTTATCAGTATCTCATCTCTCCAAGGTTTATCGCAGGATTTATCATGGTACCCATTTTAACTATATTTAGTATTGTGATGGGAATTTTTGGTGGCTATTTAATTTCGATCTATTTTTTCCACATCTCCCCTATTGTCTTTTGGGAGCCAATACCTATGTATACAACGACTTTTGATATCTTTGTAGGGTTAACAAAAGCAACGGTTTTTGGGATTTTAATCACCACGATTTGTTGTTTTAAAGGGATGAAAGTAACAGGCGGGGCAGCAGGTGTTGGAAAAAGCACAACTAATGCTGTGGTAATCTCTTATGTCATTATTTTATTTGTAAATTTTCTTCTTACCATTGCATTAAATACTCTTCATGATGAAATAGTGGGGTTTTTAGGGTGATTAGACTTAAAAACGTTTATAAAGCCTTTGGTGATAATAAGGTGTTAGTGGATTTCAACCTTGAAATACAAGATAATGAGATCTTTGTTCTTGTAGGAAAATCAGGTATTGGAAAAAGCGTTGTATTAAAGCTTATCACCGGGATGATGAAGCCTGATAGTGGTGAGGTGTATATTGATGACTATCCTATGCATTTGCTTGAAGATGCCAAGCTTTACGATGCTTTGAAAAATGTAGCAACTATTTATCAAATGGGCGCTCTCTTTGATTCTATGACTATTGCGGAAAATGTGGGGTTTTATTTACGGGAACATCTAACTAAAGGTGGCGAAAAAATAGCTAAGTCCGATATTAGTGGGTTAGTGGTCGAATCTTTAAATAAAGTGGGCCTTGAGGATATAGAACAT
>CAMCSI010000035.1 GCA_945877885.1 Chlamydia trachomatis | reverse complement strand
AACCACTTTTTCCAAAGAAAAAGCTGAAAAAGGATTAGCTTTTTTAGAGCGATTATTTCATTTTTGCACCGATCATGGATTTGGCAGTTACCTTCATGATTTTCCAACTGTTTATAACAATCATGCAAATGTAAGCATCTGCCTTGCTCTTGCCTTTTTTTTAAAAAATTATGGACGTTTTATCCCTGCTTCTTCAAAAAATAAAATTGAAAAGGTTCTAGATCACCTAAAAGTTATTTTAAGCAAGAGCAATCTAAATGAAATGGATACCTTTGTTTTTGAATCTGCCTGCCTTAAAACACCTTCTAATCCTATCGAAGCAAAAACTCAAACTGAATATGAAAAAATTATTTTATGTAAACTTTTATTAGGGGAAGAGGTTTCCCTTGACTGGCACCGAGTGTTAAATGTCTATACAGGTCCTTTAATGGAGACCTACTACAAAGGTCATGATCCTACTGAATCGCTAATCTCACTTCTTGCAACAGGAAAAGGGGCCGCTGAAAGTAGTCTTTTTGCTGCACTTTTGCCTAAAACCGGCATCCAGGAATTGATTACATATAAAGCATCTGAAAGAGAAGATCTTGTGATCAATCACAGAGATAACCTTCTTTCCATCCACTTTGGAGAGCATAGCTTTACTGCAAAAGGGGAGATAGATCTTAGCGTTAGAAATGACCATATAGATATAGTATTAGATGAATTTGAAGAAATGGAATTTTTCTTTACCGATGATAATGGGAGTAAAATATTAGTTGATGGACAAAAGGCCACAGCCTTTTACCCTGAAGATATACTAACACTGATTACTCCGAATAAACAAATTACAGTAAAGTTTATCTCTAACAAAATTCGATTTATAGGTCAGATTATGAAAGGAAATCGCTACAATCAAATTCTTGATTGTGAAAAGAATTTCTCTCTTTTTGATCATATGATCCTTCTTTCCGTGGTTGTATAATCATCAATTCGCTTATTGGGCAAAAAGGCGAGAGTTTACTCCCTAATACGCACTTGCGTCATGAGGTCTTATAAGATAACAAATTTTCCCTTCTTTTTTTCGCTAAGAAGATATACAATTTTCCTTTCAAAAAGTTGGGTACGAACGTATTCAAGAGATAGAAGACCTTGAATTGTCTGCAAAACGAGGTCATGCTATCTATAAAGCAAAAGTAGCGAGTATGAGCTTAAATTCATACATTGCAGAGAACTTAAAATAGTAGGATTTATGACTAACCAAACCTCGCTCTCTTTATCACTTCCCGAAAGCTACCCTGCTGTCCTAGAAAATATCAAAACGCGTATCCGAGAGTCGCAGGTCAAAGCCGCTATGACGGTCAACCACGAATTAATCAAGCTGCACTGGTGGATCGGATCAGAAATAGTAAGGCGTCAAGAGCTCGAAGGGTGGAAATCCCAGATAATTGATAAACTTTGTAAAGATATTCAATTTGATTTTCCAGGACTAAAGGGTTTTTCACGCTCTAATGTCTTTAATATGCGCCTTTTTTATACAAGTTACGCAAGAGTCCAACAGGCTGTTGGACTCTCAGAAGTCCCTCCAGATTATTGCCTTAATATTCCTTGGGGGCATAACGTTATCCTCCTAAACAAAGTAAAGATTTTATTTGAAAGAGAATGGTATGCCCGCAGAGCGATCGAACACGGTTGCAGCAGATCTGTTCTTGAAATGTGGATCGAAACAGGACTTTTTCATCGTCAAGGAAAAGCCCCTAACAATTTTCATAAAGCCCTCCCTTCTCCTTATTCCGATCTTGTTCATCAAACAATGAAAGATCCTTACTGTTTTGATTTCCTAACACTCATTGATGAAGCCAGGGAAAAGGAAATTGAAGACGGTCTTATGGATCATCTTCAAAAATTCCTATTAGAATTGGGAAGTGGATTTGCTTTCGTGGGCAGACAAGTCCCTTTACGCGTCGGAAATGAAGATTACTATTTAGATCTTCTGTTTTACCACATCAAACTTCGCTGCTATTTCTTAATTGAGTTGAAAGCTGTCAAATTCAAGCCAGACTTTGCTGGGCAAATCAACTTCTATCTTGCAGCCATTGATGATAAAATGAGAGAGCAAGGGGATAATCCAACAATTGGTCTTATTCTTTGCAAAGGTAAGGATAATCTGATTGTTGAATATGCCTTAAGAAACAATACCTCTCCTATTAGCGTCGCAAATTTTGAAACTCAATTGGCAAAGGCTCTCCCAGAAAATCTCAAAGGCACTTTACCTACCGTAGAAGAAATCGAGGCTGAGTTGGAGCGATCTCTCCATGTCGCAGAGATAAAGGAGTAAAAATAGAAGAGAGCTTGTGGCTAAGTTTGATCTAGGCTCACTTAAAGAAACCATAAAAGAGCTGAAACGTGTGATCAATCTTGAAAAACAGAAGGGTCTAGAGGGTCTGATGATAGAATAGAATCTAGATTGAGAAAAGTTACTTATCGAATTTTCTAAACGTTTAAAAGAATCCATCCATTTATCTAGTTTGAAAATTTCACAGATTCTTTAGCTGGAATGAAAGGGCCCATGGCGTGTAAGCCATTATCTACAAAAATGGTAGAGGCGGTAATCCCGGAGGCATCGTCGCTTAAAAGAAAGAGGGCAGCTTTCCCCACTTGGCAAGCAGTTAGAGTTTGTTGCATAGGCGCATGCTCTTTAGCAAATTCTACCGCCTTTTCAATATCACCAATAGCCTTTGCAGCACGGCTTGCAAGGGCTCCGGCAGATATCGAGTTTACACGCAGGCTGTATTTTCTCCCCACTTCATAGGCCAAGGTCCTAGTATCACTTTCAAGAGCAGCTTTTGCTGAGCTCATTCCTCCCCCATATCCTGGAACAATTTGGGTAGAGGCAACATAAGAAAGGTTTAATATTGATCCCCCTTTATTCATTAGAGGAGCAAAGTGTTTCACAAGGCTTACAAAAGAGTAGCTGGAAGAACTCATTGCCTCCAAATAGCCTTTTCTGGTGGTTTCAAGCAGCGGCTTTTTGATTTCTGGGGCATTGGCAAGAGAGTGAACTAAAAAATCTATCAATCCAAAATCCTTTTCCACAAGATCGGCTACATCACCTATTGCAAAGCGCTCCTGCTGTTTATATCGTTTGTTTTCCAAAATGGATTCAGGTACATCTTCCATAGAATCAAAACAGGCGTCAATGGGATATATGGCATCAATTTTCATCTCACGGCCATCAGATAAGGTAGTATTTAGCTTGCCAGCTGAAAGCGCCATTTTAAATATATTTAATATAGGCACCCAAGTGCCCACAATAATGGTGCACCCTTGCTCAGCAAGAGCTTTAGCAATTGCCCATCCAAAACCTTGATCATCACCAATGCCTGCTATAAAGGCTTTTTTTCCCGTAAGCTTTCCCATAATACCAACTTTTTACTGGGCATTAGTATGTCTTGTATTATTTTTTTTTACAAGAAGAAACAAAAGATGACAGAAGATAAGAAATTTGATAGGATAGAAAGGATGGAAACAATGAATGAAAATGACTTTTTTAAAGGGGCAAAGCATCAAAAAAACTTACTGCTTGCAGAAGAAAAAGATCGACCTTACCTAATATCTCGTATTAAAAAGGAGGTGGGGGGAGAGTGTGTTGTTTTTACTAGTGAAGAGACTTTTTCAGATGTATTAAATGAAATTTTTCAGCCTTCACTATTTGGTGAAGATAAAATTTTTATAATCCTTGACTGTGAGGCTTATACAGATGAGCAATGGACATCGCTTTTTGGGGAAAAACACTACCGGATGTTCTTTTTCAAAAATACAGCCCAAAAGACCCTTATCGATAGATTTAAACAGGGCGGTGCGATATTAAGATTGACCGAAGAAAAGCCTTGGGATAGAAAAAATCGTTTGATAGCTGAGGTTATTTACACTATCCATAAAGATGGGGTAACCATTTCTCAAGGATCAGCCCATAGATTTGTTGAGCGCACCTATACAGATTTACAGCTCTTTCATGGGGAGCTATCAAAACTTCGTAGCTATGCCTTTTTAAAAAAACACCTCACAGATAAAGATATTGATGATGTGGTACAGCCACTTCCTGAAGAAAATATGTTTAAAGTCTCTGAAGAGATGATCTGGAAGGGCGCTATTGTGAATAATGTTTCTATTGATAGAAATACAGATCTACTTCAACTTATCGGGGCAATTCGATTTCAAGCCTACTTAGGGCTTAGAATGGTCGCAAATCAAGAAGTAAAAATACCCCCTTGGCAAGAAAAAAAATATAGACAAAAGTCGGTATCTCTTGGACCAAATTTTTTCAAACAGGTTCTTCTAAAAACATTTAAAGCAGAAGAGAGAGTAAAACAATCTACAATCTCTGCCTCTGCCTCTTTTGACCTGCTTTCTTTAGAAATAGCCACCTTGTCGTAGTTTTAAAGCTAATTACGATAGATGTCTATTAACTATCATCTTAAAGGGCAGCTGCTAGTACATCAGGGTCTTCTTGAAGCCTCTTATCTGCAAAATCAATAGCTAGAGGATTGCTCCTAACAGCAGCAATTACTATCTCTTTGTTTGCTTTTAGATCTTGATTTGCATACTGAAGAGCTAGTCCATTGCTACTAACAGCAGTAGTCACAATGCCTACGTTTCCTTGGAGCTCATTACTTGCATACTGAAGAGTTATGCCAAATTGACTAGCTGCAGCAGCAATTATATCATAGTTGTTTTTTAAATTAAGACTATTAACGTACTTAAGTACGAAAGGATTGATGTTAACAGCACGAAGTACTAGATCGGGATCATTTTTAATATCATATGATGCAAATTCAAATGCCCGACTATTTTGCTCAATAGCTTTACAAATGAATTCTCTATAGCCTTTAAGCAAATGGCTAGCATATTTAATAGCTTGATTATTTATCGAATTAGCAGCAAGCATAAATTCAGCGTCGTTTTTGAGTGTATTACTAGCTTTTTGGATTCCTTCGCCATATATGCTAATAGCAGCAAGCATAAATTTTGCGTCATTTTTAAGAGCGTTACTAGCAAACTTTAGTGCCTGGCCATTTTGCAAAACCGCTGTAAGACCACCTCTTTATCATTTTGAAACCAAGGACTAACAGATTCAAGTAGCCTGCCACTTTTCGTAACCGCTTTAAGGACGACCTCCACATCATCCTTAAGCCCTTCATTGGCAAAATAAAATGCAAATGCACTGTTCCCTATTGCTGTAAGCACCACCCCTTTATCATTCTTAAGATCTTCGCTTGCAAACATTAGTGCCTGGCCATCTTGCAAAACCGCTGCTAAGACCACCTCTTTATTATTCTTAAGATCTTCGCTTGCAAACTTTAGTGCCTGGCCATCTTGCAAAACCGCTGTAAGTACCACCTCTTTATTATTCTTAAGATCCTCAGAAGCATACTCAAGTGCTTTGCCATTTTGTGCAACCACTTCAAGAACTAAATCTTTATCATTTTTAAGATCCTCAGAAGCATACTCAAGTGCCAAACTATTTTGCCTTACAGCTATAAAGACTAGTTCCTTATCACTTTTAAGACCCTTAGAAGCATACTCAAGTGCTTTGCCATTTTGTGCAACCACTTCAAGAACTAAATCTTTATCATTCTTAAGATAGCCACTAGCATACCTAAGTGCCAGACCATTTTTTCTTACAGCTTTAAGGACTAGTTCTTTATCATTTTTAAGATCCTCAGAAGCATACTCAAGTGCTTTGCCATTTTGCAAAACCGCTTCAAGAACTAAACCTTTATCATTTTTAAGATATTCACTAGCATACTTAAGTGCCAGACCATTTTGCCTTACAGCTTTAAGAACTAGTTCTTTATCAGCACAACAAAATGGATAAAAAAGCCACTCAAGTGCCAGGCCATTTTGCGTAACCTCGTTAAAATTTTTTCCTTATTCGCGTGGGGATCAGCATACGCTATCATTGGTCTAGCAACTTTGCTTACCACTTCATTTGCATATGCACCACCTCCGAATGATTGCCCCGCAGCTGATGTCGTAGGGGGTTGGGGTTGCCCCGGTCCTGCTGTAGTAGTAATTTGAGATGGTGTGTTAATAGAGCTCATATTAATTTTCCTATGTAAAAATTGGAAACTCTTATAACTGAACTAGCCATTTAATTAAACATCAAATTGTCATTTGAAGTGCATTATTTAAATTAAAAAAAGTCGGTATCTCTTGGATCAAATTTTTTCAAACAGGTTCTTCTAAAAACATTTAAAGCAAAAGAGAGAGTGAAACAATCTGCAATCTCTGCCTCTGCCTCTTTTGACCTACTTTCTTTTTAAATAGCAAAATTAGTAGGAATAAAATAAAAATTTAGCTACCATTACTATGATTATTTTTTAACATAGAATGTGATGATGATGATTTTTTTTCAAGCCGTGCAAGTTGCGATGCGTAAAGTTTATCCAAAACCTCAGCGCTTTTTTAGAAACCTTGTTATTTTAGTTAGTGTATCAACACAAAGTCTTGTGTGTGATTCAACCACCTATATTGATCAGTTTAATCCACAAGCAACCATCGCTGATCATCAAGTTGTACTTAATACTTGTATTGAGCATATTGCTGCAAAAAACCAACGTTATGCGGTAAGTCGACGATTTAGAATAAACTATAGAAATAAAGTCTCTGTTGGAAGAAGGCAGATTACTTTTTTAGATAATTTAACCCCTGCCGAAGCCAATGCTTTCCTTGAACGATTTATCGATGAAAATCATGGGGCTTTACTATCCTTAAAAGATTTAAATTACATAGATAGGAAAATAACAACCCTGCCGAAAGCTGTGAAGAAACTTAATATTGAATTCTTAAACATCGAATTTTGCCCAGATTTTAGATTACCTAATTGGGTTAACGAGCTTCCACTTGAGATTCTGAGAATTGTCTCCTGTAATTTGGGTCCTATTCCAGCCTCTCTTGGAGGTGTAAAAAGTCTTGAAATCCTTGAACTATCAAATTGTCAGCTCACTGGAGAAATTCCCTCTACACTTGGAAATTTAGAAAATCTTATTTGGCTTAATCTCTCAAATAACCAGCTTACGGGAGAAATCCCTGCATCGTTTGAAAATTTACAAAGCTTAAAAGGCATTGATCTAAGCGGTAACAACCTTAGTGGAGAAGTTCCTGAGTCATTTGAAAATTTAAATGAAGTGTATCTTAACGATTTTTCTTCAACATAAAACCCTAACATACATAGTGTCAATCACTTAAGTATTTAGATATTTCAATACATACCTTTATTATTTAATTAATAGTTAAATTATGATATAATTAACATTTAATTACTATAATAACAGGAAGTTAATCTATGTCAATATCAGCAATAACTCAAGCACCTGCAGCACCCTCTATTGAGGGAGGGAGGGCAAATGTAGCTGTACTTCAGGGATCAGTAGTAATTACAGACTTGCCTATTGAAGGGGCCGTAGCAAATACAGCAAAGCAGGTATCAGAGGTTGCTAAGATAGTAATAGATCCAAAAGTTACACCAGATTTACCAAAGGATAGTTCCCAATACGCCGCTTTGCGTAGAGTAATAAGAGAAGGAGCCCCTAGTGTATATCTGAGAGATGAAAATGGGGATACATCAAAAGAAAGTTTGAAAATACTAGGGTGTGGTGGGTGTAAGGCAGCCTATGAGATTTCTGTCGGGCGTGCTTTATTACTTCCTAATATGAGTGCTGATTCACTTGTAGCTATTGCAGCAAGATGGGGAAGAATTGTTTCAGAAGAAGTTGAGATGTCACAATGCCTTACCAAGCTTGGATTATTATCTCCGTTGTCTCAACAAGTGAGCGTTAAAATTACAGAGTCTTTAGGGGATCTTATGCCTGCCTATCTTTCAGAAACTTTTGAAACCTTAAGCTCAAGGGGTTTGTATATCATAGATATAAAAAATAAAGAGAGTTCAACCTGGAAAAAAGGAGAGCATTACCTATTTCAAACAGATGAAGAACGTTCATCTGAAGAAAAATGGGACTTAGTGTTTGGTTCACTTGTAAGGGATGTTGCAACAATCTTTGCTAATGATATTCCAACTAATGGCGATTCAGTGAATATTGCTGTAGTAAAAAAAGATCCAGATTCCGATATTTCTGAGCATGAAGTCAGATATTTTGGTTTTGATTTTTCTCATAAAGGCTTACCTATTTGGATTCCAGATCTAAAATATAAACGTTCTACGCCCCCACATAAAGAGAGGGTTTATAACATTTTCAATAAAATAATAGAATTTATTTTTCTTTATGAATTCGGTGAAAGATTTCACAGTAACCATCCAGATGAAAGAGCGCTTACACAGTTTGCAAAGCAATTAGCTAATAAATATAGTGACAAGGTTCTAGCAGAATTCAATAGAGCTTAATGAATTTAAAAAATCTGTGAATTAATCTTGGTTCATGGTAATATTTTTGCATGACTTTATACTTATTACCTAATCTACTATCAGATGATTCAAATATTTCCATGTCTATTCCAGCAGGGGTAGAGGAGCTTCTCTATACATTGGATGGATTTTTTGTGGAAACTCCAAAAGAAGCAAGAAAATTTTTAAAAAACTTTGATTTTGAAAGGCTTCGTGATAAGCCTATGGAAGTTGTGGATAAAGGCAGTGATGACCTTGAAAGTCACATAAAGCTCATAAAGAAAGGATCTAAATGGGGGATGCTTACAGATTGCGGTCTACCATGCATAGCCGATCCTGGGGCAAGGCTTGTCCTTCTTGCTAAATCTAAAAAGATAGAAGTGGTGGCTATACCTGGTCCATCTAGTATTTTTATGTCGATAATGCTTTCAGGGCTATATGCTCAAAAGTTTACTTTTTTTGGGTATATTCCTAGAGATTTGAATACATCGATTAGAAAGCACGAGGGTCTTCAGGTTTATATACAAACTCCTTATAAAACAGAGTACACAGTACAAAATTTAATGGAAGTTTTAGACCCAAGAGATATGCTTTGTGTAGCTTTAGATATTGGATCCCTTAATCAAGAGGTGATCACCGAGTCTGTAAAAAATTGGAAGAACATGAAATGGCCTGAGCTACAAAAGCGCCCCGCCGTCTTTTTAATCCAATGTCGTTAGAAGTCTTTAAATCATCTTATAATTGCGTATTCTTCATTTCTTTCCTTATTATATAAAATTAATAATTTGAGGTAAATGTGTTAAGTATGGTATAATTTTGGCCCTTTAAATAATTTTATCTAAAGAGTACAAAAATATGCCTCTAAATGCTCCATATATTCATCCGACTGCTTTGAAATTTTCTAACGCTCTTGCAGTTACTAAAAAGTATTCAGGGTTTGCTCTTTCTTCTTTAACACAAAAAGCTGCAGCACTTTGTGCTATTATCTTTAATCAATCAATCAGTTGTTTTGCTGGGCGTACACCCACCACATCATTTGGGGCAAAAGTCATCAATGGTGCCGCAATCAAAGACTCTTATCAAGCTTATGCAAAGGAAAACAAAGAAATTTTGGCCGATCTTGTAAGTTCATGTAATGAAACAGAAAATGGGAAGTTAAACCTATTTTATCAAGATACAACAGGGGAACAGAGTCCTATAGTGATTGATTATCTTGGGGAACTAAGGTCAAGTAAGATGGTTAGAAATTGTTTAGACAAGCGTCCTTTTGATAATATGATTACAATTAACTTTGAAGAAATTTCTTTAGACCCATTTTTAAACCAGCTAGCAGATAAATTAATGACGGCTATTTCTGATGGGGATGATCAAGAGGTTAACATTCATAGCTTGATCCTATTTAAAAGCCAAAACATTGTTACTCAGGATTTTCATGTAGATAAACTTCCGTTAGATGGTGCTCATCTTCTTATTTCCTCCATTCCATTAAGTGAGTATCCAGTATCTACTGCACATACTCATTGGAAATTAAAAAATGGGGATATTGTGACTATTAAGCCTAGCTCTTACAGGTTTAATCAATCGCTAGTTGAAGTGGCTCATCATCGATTGGATAAAACAAGAAAAATCATAATAGATCAATTTGATGCGCCCTTATGTGTACCTGCCATAACAACAAGAATTATCCCAGGACTTGTGGCAAAAGCTATGAAACGAAATAACAGTTATGAAAATCGCTTCCTCCC
>CAMCSI010000034.1 GCA_945877885.1 Chlamydia trachomatis | reverse complement strand
GGGCCCTTTAGATCATCATACATTTGGATAGAGCTTGCTGCAGGGCCAGAAATAATTAAAGGGGTTCTTGCCTCATCAATAAGAATGGAGTCTATTTCATCCACAAGAGCAAAATAATGGCCGCGTTGCACCATGTGATCTTTATTTCCAATCATAGAGTTATCACGAAGGTAGTCAAATCCAAATTCTGAAGCTGTACCATAGACAATGTCTGCACCGTACACCTCTTTCCTCTGATCCGGTGTAACTTTTGTAAGCAATGGTTTGGCAGTGATTCCAAGAAATGAAAAAACAGCTCCAATCCACATACAATCACGTTCTGCTAAGTAGTCATTTACGGTTACTAAGTGAACAGGTTTACCTGTCAGTGCATGTAAATATAAAGGCATAACGCAAGTAAGAGTTTTACCTTCACCAGTTTGCATTTCTGCAATCGATCCTGTATGCATCGCAATAGCCCCTGTTAATTGCACATCGTAGGGGATCATATTCCAAATTTGGGTGTGGCCTAAAACAGTGACTTCTTTGCCACAAAGTCTTTTGCAAGTATTTTTTACCGTAGCGTAGGCATCGACAAGAAGATCATCAACTGTTTCTCCCCTCTGAAGACGGGCTTTAAATAGAGAGGTTTGACTCTTAAGTTCTTCATCTGTTAAATGATCGAGTTCATTGTCACGTAAATTGATACGTTTGACAAGTTTTTGATGGCGGGAAATGGCTCGTTCGCTTGCTGACCCAAAGATTTTACGTAGCAATTATACACCTTCTTTTTTCTATTTTTATCAATAAGTAGTGTAACATATTTTATATTAAAATTCAAATCCAAAAGAGACCTTACCCGCATTTATCGACAAATGATAATTTGAATCAGTATAATTAATCGCATCGCACGCTGCATATGCCATTATCCAACCAAGAAGAACTTGTGAGGGATAATGTTTATCACTATTAATTCGAGAAATGCCCGTCAGGGTGGATGCTCCATAAAATAGCGATTTTAGTAAAAAATTATTTGTCATTTGAGCAAGGGTAATAAAAAGGATTGCCCCCGTGTAGGTATGACCTGAAACACCATGAAGCTTTGTAAAAGGTTTCCAGTGGGAGGTTTCCCCTTCATCTGTTGGGCGAGAGCCCCCAGTTAATATGCGTGTAACATAAAGTGGGATGGTGCCTACAATAAAGGCGCGGTAGCATTTATTAAACAGCTGCTGAGTAAAGGGGTTTTTTAGCGTTAGGCCGGCGATCCCAATAGCTGCATAAACGGCAACTATCTCATTTTGGCCAAACTGCTTCCAGAAGGTGAGAAATGCATCTGAATCAGTGGAACGTATATGGGTTTGGTAGAAATGTTGTAACGATTCATCAATAGGGGTGTTGGCCATCACCCCTCCTATTGAAAATGCAATATCTAAAGTTAAAAGGGTGGTTATTCTAAAATAGGAGTTAAAATCTTCAGAAACCCTTTCAAAAAAGGGTAAAGCGACAAGTTTGCTGAAGAATAAAAGGAGAAAAGGCAGTCTGATCAAAATAGATATCCAATAGTGACTTTATTTCCGCTTATTGTAATAGATCTATTTGTTTTTGTAATGGCATTGCATGAGGCAAAGGCAAGCACCCAGCCTAATAACACTTGTGAGGCATAGTGAGAGGCATCATTGAGACGAGAAAGACCTGTTAAAGTGGATCCGCCAAAAAATAGAACTTTTAACCAACTGTTTGTGGAAAGATTTGCCGCAGTAATAAACGGGATAGCGCCCATGTAAGTATGTCCGCTTACGCCATGATCATTTCTAAAAGGGTGGTAATAAGAATCTGTATTTTGATAAGGTCTATCTGCCCCTAATAGATTTTGTCCTAAAATTAAGGTGGGAAGACCTACAATGATGGATCTTAAGCTATTTTCTGAAAATTGTAATAGTATATACCCTATTTTTGTATTGCTTGTTAAACTGCCTACTCCATAGATACTTAGTAAAGCTGCTAAAAGAGGTCTTTTACTACCAAATATTTTCACCACTTTTGATACATCATCGGTTGCAGTAGATCTAATAGTTGTTTCGTAAAAGTGAGAAATTTCAGCATCAATGGGGGAGTTTGCCATAAATGCAGCAGGGATCATCGCTTTTAGCAGGATCGCATAAGTATCTATGGAGTAAAAATTTTTCGCATCTTTAATCAGAGTATGGTCACAAAATAAGGAAAAGAAAGTAAAAATCGAAAAAAAAAAGACTTTATTCACAACAGGTAAGGGAGGTTCCCATTTTTAATAGAATTTCTGTTAAATTTTGTGTGTGATGGATAAATTGTTTGTCTATTTGCACAGATTTTGCTTGAAATAGGGTGATAATCATTGAGCCTCCAAAGGAAAAGAACCCTAACTCATCTCCTTTTTTATACTCTTTTCCCACCTCAGCAGTAAGATTAATGCTTCCAACATTTGTTGCGCCAATGATTACTTGAAGAATATTTCCATGAATTTTAGAGATCATATGTACGATCATACGTTTATTTTCAGTCAAATTTTTGATCATTTTTCTTAGCGCCAAAGGGTTTACTGAATACAAAGCGCCATCAATATGGGTGACACTGCTCAAGATAGCATCTGCAGGAAAATGAAATCGATGATAGTCAGCAGGGGCAAGTCTAGAGATGATCATAGACCCTTTGCTATATAAACTAGCCAGATTATCATCCTTGATCAATTTGGCAATGGACAGACATTGACCTTTGACGTAAAACGAACTTGCTTGAGAAAGATCTTGGTAAAATAAATGTCTGCCATCACAAGGAATAATTACTGAATCTTCGGAAATTGGTCTTGAGTGCTTAGTTAATTTTCTTGTGAAGAAATCATTGAAACTTTTAAAGGAGGTTTTTTCAAAATCTTCCTTTTTTATTCCATGCTTTTTGATAAATGGATCAATGCTATTTTTTGTTAGAGAAAGACTCATCCAGTAGCCGACGATAGAAGAAATAAATGAATTTTTGGAAAGGGCATAGCGTAAAGTAAGAGCTGAAAAAGTTTCATTATGATACATAAAGCGTAGTAAATCCTCTGCAGGGATCCTCTCTTTTAGGAGCTGTTTTTTTTCAAAGTCAAAGACTTCTACTGTATGTTTATCATTCATGCAGCTATGGTATAAAATTTTATCATTTATTTATAGTTATTTGTACTATTACATTCCTTGCAAAGTTTGCAATTTGCTATCACATGGTTTTTTGCGCTGCAAAACTCTCTGCAGTAATAAATGATTTGTAAATGGAGTTTGCTCCATAATTTTTCCGGAAATAAGTTTTTTAAGTCTTTTTCTGTTTTTTCCACACTTGATCCATCTGAAAGTCCCCAACGCTTTGCTGCACGGTGGATATGGGTATCTACTGGAAATGCAGCAATGTTAAATGCCTGAATGAGAACTACGGAGGCGGTTTTGTGACCCACCCCAGGTAAAGATTCAAGATCTTTCATTGTATTTGGCACTTTTGCCTTAAATTTTTCGATGAGTAAATGAGATAGCGCAAAAATAGCCTTTGCTTTAAGGCGAAAAAGACCGCACGATTTAATGCAGGTTTCAATTTCCGGCAAAGATAATAAGATCATTTTTTCTGGGCTATCTGCTTTAAAAAATAAATCCTTCGTAACAATGTTTACTTGTTTATCAGTGCACTGAGCAGAAAGTAGGACTGCGATCAAAAGTGTGTAAGGATCTTTATGATCTAAGGGGATAGCAGGAGCAGGGTAATACTTTTCAAGTATCTTGATAATAGTTTCTATTTTCCTACGCAAAATTTAGAGAAGATTCCCCCGAGTATTTCTTCAGTGACATTGATCCCAATTACTTCAGAAAGTTTCTCAAGCCCCTCTCGAAGGTCGAAAGAAATTAAGTCTACAGAAAGATTTGATTGAATTCCAGTTAAGACCTTTTCAAGCGAAAGTAAAGCCTCACAAAGGCAGTGATAATGTCTTTCTTTGGTGAGTATTGGAGTTTCATCTTTTTGATCAAAATCTACTTTTTCGATCAGGGCCTTTTTTAGCCCATTTAAGCCATTTTTTTCTTTAGCCGAAATGTAGATCGGATTTTGCGCATTAATTGGATTGGAGCGTTCTACAAGGTCTGTTTTATTATAGACCACCAAAGCATTTTTTATTTCTAAATGGTATGTTTCTATGAAAGGGGAAATAGGTGCGGAAAGATCGATCAAAAGGATGACAAGATCACTTGCATCTTTTGCAGCTAAACTCTTTTCAATCCCAATTTGCTCAATAATATCGACCGACTCACGGATCCCTGCTGTATCGATAAATTTAAAGGTATATCCATCAATGGTGATCTCTTCTTCAATAGTATCTCTTGTAGTTCCAGCAATATCTGTCACGATGGCTCTATCTTCTTCTAAAAGTGCATTAAGTAAAGAGGACTTTCCTGCATTAGGGGCCCCAATTATGGCAATTTTATGACCGCAAGAGAGTTTACTCCCATCATGAAAAGTGGAGATAAGTTTTGTTAATTTAAGATGAGTATCATGAAGCATTGAGAGCAACTCAGCTTTTGTTGCCTCTTCAATTCCTTCTTCAGGATAATCAATATGCACTTCAATAATGGCTAGCAGATCGATAAAACACTGTTGTAAATCTTTGATGTAGATAGATAATGATCCACCCAATTGTTTGGAGGCTTCTTTCAAAGCACGCTCATTTTTTGCATGGATTAATTCTTTAATAGCCTCTGCTTGAAGAAGATCCATTTTACCATTAAAGTAGGCTCTTTTCGAAAATTCTCCTGCATCTGCAGCACGTGCGCCAGCTACCAAGGCTCTTCTGAGAATTTTTTGCGTAATTAAGGGAGAGCCATGACAAATAATTTCTATACTATCTTCGCCAGTAAAAGATTTTTTATCCAGCATGGTTAATAGAATTACCTCATCAATCACGGAGCCATCTAGGTCTAAAACTTTTCCAAAATGGGCGCTATGGGTGGAAAAGGAGAGAACATTTGATGAAAAAAATGAGTTTACAAGATCTATGGTCCCTTTCCCAGAAAAGCGAATTATAGATAATGCCCCAACTCCAGGGGGCGTTGCAATGGCTACAATGACATCATTCATGCTACAAAGATACCAGAAAATTGCTTTATTTTCTAGAGCTCAATGCAATAGAGATTAAATCAGATAGCGCCACTTCAGATGGAGCATGTTCAAAAGCTTTATTGACACATTTGGCCGCCTCAAAAGAATGCGGCCGTGTCTTTTAGGCGCGTTTTCCAGCACCCTAAAAATCGCATAACCGTGCTTCAAGTAGAAGTCTTTTGCTTGGAAATCAAAACTGTCTTAATATCTTGATTTGTTGCACTACGAATTGTCCAGGGGATATCCATCAAATTAACCTAGTATTGGATCGAAGCCACTGGTTGAGTTTAGCAATGAGATCGGCAAGATTCCCAGGAAGAGAAGATACATGCTCTGGACGTAGGCTTCTGAGATATTGGTTCCAAAAATTTTGCATTCGAAGCATTTCATCCTTCGTAAAGAGGATAGGTAATGCAAGCTTGGTTTCACGATGCTCAAATACCAGGCGGATGATCACCTCTAGATCATGAAAAGAAGAAAAGTCAAGTGAGGTGATCATAGAATAAAGATCGTGAAAGTCTTTCATGCGGCTATTAAATGAACCTCGATAACTAATTGTCTCTAACTTCTCTGCCAAAATGAATTCTTTTGGATAGCAAAAAAGACTGACGCTGTGCTCGAAAAGATCTCCCTTGGAAGAGCTCGTCAGGGCAATTGCATATTTGACTGGATCGACGATGTCTCCAAATCCAATATCGATGGCCACTTTAAATCTTGTTTTACCGAAATAAGCCATCATGGATATCTCCACGCCAGGATAGCCCATATGTGGATGAGCCAATTCATTCACTTTGATCTCACGAAAAGAAAATCCATCTTGGAGATTGATGGAGGCAATTTTCTCAAAAATGATCTTCAGCCTGCCCACTTCATTGCTGATTTTTTGGGCTAGAAAGTCCAAATCGGTCGTTTCTCTACCAATTTCAATGTATTTTGAGAGGAGGATGCCACCTTTCAAGACAAAGTGCTTTGCGTATTTTGATTTTGCCAATCGGACCAAAAAGCGTTCTAATGTTAGACTTTGCCAAAGATCTGCAGGATCACGGTTTTTTTCCCCTGCAATGGCGCGAAGTTTGGCTTTAAATGATTTTTCTGCGTCTGATATCATGTCGTATAGGATAAAATATAAGGGGTTATGTTCACTCGTAATTTTTTTGCATAGGCACCCAATTTTTTTGGGTCTGGCTTGGTATCTTTACTTTGGAAATACCTTTGAATTGCTTTGATGGCGATCTCTTTGCTGAGATACCGAAATGCATCGATTATACAGCGTTCCCTATCAAAAATCTGCACACGGTATTCCCCTAGAGCAATACTAGTCTTTCCAAGATCAATATTTCGCATCCTGACGATTCTAGTATTAGGACGTTTAGGGGGGTAAGACTTATGCGGTATTGCAAGCCAAATCTCCCTCATCACCTGATCGGTTAGCCCATAAAAGACGAGAGCAGAGATCAAACAGATCACGCTTTCGGGAATACTGGAGGCGACCAGACCTAAATTCTCCCACTGGAATTCAACCTCTGGCTCGTACTCAATGAAACGATATGCCCCAGGGTAAATCCTTTTGAGATCCCCTCTTTTTACTAAATAGGCTAAAGCATGTCTAGGAACGCCCTGTTTAACTGCTTCTTCAATAGTAAAAAAGGGGGTCTTATAGAATGGCTCTAACTGCTTTACATACTTCAGTTTTCTCATAGCCTTATTCTACAAAACACACCCATTTAAGTCAAATGGGTGTGTTTTGTAGAATATAACCTACTCTATTATAAGCACTTAATAGGACCTATAAAAATTTTTTTTAAATAATTCCCCAGAGGGATGATCACAAGAGATATTCAATCCCATGTTCAATAAGTCTATTAGAGATAAGGTAATGGAAGTAGTACTGCAATACCAAGGGCTTCCTGAAGCTATCAAGGTTGCATTTCCTGATGTGTCTAGGACATCATTCATACCAGATAGGATACCAAAAAATTGCTTTATTTTCTAGAGCTCAATGCAATAGAGATTAAATCAGATAGCGCCACTTCAGAGGGGGCTTGTTCAAAAGCTTTATTGACACATTTGGCCGCCTCTTGATCTTTGTATCCAAGGCTTACTAAGGCGGCAATGGCATCTTTGATCAAAGGGGAAGTTAACGCGGTGGTAGGCATCTTATCCATCTTATCTGAAAGTTCGATGATCATACGCTCAGCAGTTTTTTTCCCAATACCTGGAATTTTTATAAGTGTAGCCACATCTTTTTTTCCGATGATTTCTGAAAGGTTAATTGTATCACTGTGAGAGATGATAGCCATCGCAGTTTTTGGCCCTAGGCCACTGATTTTAATTAATTGTTCAAACATAACCTTATCTTTAAGATGCTCAAAGCCAAATAATTTCATGCTATCTTCTCTTACTATAAAGGTTGTATGCAAAAAAATAATTGAGCTTTTCTTATAACTTTGGTAGTAGAGGGAAAGGGGGGTATAGATTAAATAACCGATGCCTCCTACCTCTAAAATGGTGTGATCAGGTTCAGAGGTGACCAGTAGTCCTTTAATAAATGCATACATAAAATTAGCTCCTATAGTTTTTTTGCAAAGGGTGAATTTGCATAATGGGCATGGCAAATTGCCAAAGATAGGGCATCGGCCGCATCAGCTGGAATTTTATCTGAAATCGCTAATAAAATGCGGATCATTTTTTCTACCGCCTCTTTCGATGCATTTCCATGACCTGTTACTGCTTGTTTTGCTTTCAATGGGGTGTATTCAAAGATGGATAACCCATTTTTTACACCGGCAAGAATGGCCATCCCTTTTGCCATGCCAAGCTTTAGGGCCGATTGTGGGTTTTTGTAGACAAATTGCGACTCAATGGAAATATGAGAAGGATCATATGTTTGGATAAGAGTGCAGAGTTCATCATAAATATAGCCATATTTTTTTGATAAAACATCAACGCTTGGTCTTATTACACCGCAGCCGACAAAGTGATAGGAATTATTTTTCATCTCAATTACTCCCCAGCCTGTGTTTGCAGTACCTGGATCTATACCTAATATTTTCATTCACCTAATTTATTAGAATCTTAAATTTTATTATATAAAAAAAATGAGAAGTAATCCATACTTTGGTCAATGACTTCTGACAAATATAGAAAAATTCTGGTGAGAATGCCGGGGGGCATTAAATGTATGATCGATGCATTGCCCATTCTTACCTCCTTAAGAGCAGGGTTTCCTCGAGCCTCTATCTATATCCTTGTTCAGGAAAATATGGAAGGGATTGTAAGAAATTTTGAAAACGTTTTTATCGTTCCTTTTAATAAACACCCACGGTTTGCTCCTACACTGAAAGATGGGGAAGATGTCATTACATTTATTCAAAAAAAAGAGTTTGATTTGGGCATTTTATGCACCTATTCATTTTCATCCGCCTATATGTTTTACCAAGGGATGGTTAAAAGGATCATAGGTTTTACAAGGACTTTTGGCTCTTTTATGCTAACGGATGCAGTCCCTAGAGGCTCAAATGAACATCTTCTTTTGCCACTTGGACTTTCTTTAGATACACATCCACCTAAAATCGTTGCCAAATCTAATAAGCAATGTTTTTTAACCATTGGATTATGCTGCTCTTTACAAGAGGAGACCCTTAAAAGAAAATGGTATTTAGAGTTATCTAATTATATCCTAGATCTTATTCCTCATGTAAAAATTTCTATTTTAGGGTTTGTTTCTGATTCTTTTGATATCGATAGTATTGTTCAAGGAAGGGTAGATTCTATTTTTGATAAAACAGCGGAAAGGTCATTAACTGATATGATCGATTTAATTCATAACTTAGATGTATATGTTTCTGATAATGAAGATATTATAGCCTTAGCATCAGCAGTAGATACCCCATCTGTGAATATTAAAAGGATGATTGAAAATAGTACTCTTCTTCCAGAAGATTTCTTCCATCTTATTAAAGATGCATTATTACAATCTTTGAAAGATACATCTAATCAGGGGAGTTTTAATGATTATAAACCTATTAAAGAGGAAGAGCTTACAAAAGCAAGTCCTGTTTATGCCAAAAAGCGTGTGGGGGTAATTATTTTAGCTGGAGGGATGGGCAGACGACTTGGTTTGGATAAAGCAAAAGGGTTACTTACTCTTGGAGAGCGTTGTTTATATGATATTTTACTTGAAAAATCAAAAAGTGCTGAAAAATTAGGGATGTTAACTTCACCTTTAACTTATTCGGAGACAAAGGATTACTGCTCGGGTAAGGAGATAAATCTTTTTTATGCCAAAGCCTACCCAACTGAATCAGGTGATAGTGTAAGTCCTGAGGGAAATGGCTCTTTATTTGATGCTTTAGTCCATTCAGAACATTGGAAGCAGTGGAGAAAATTAGATCTTATTTCAGTGATTGCTGTAGATAATCCTTTGGCAGATCCATTAGATCCAGAACTGCTTGCAAGTGATAAACAACTTACTGTTATTGGGGTAGAAAGAGATAAACAGGAGTCAAAGCTTGGCGTTTTATGTAAAAGTGGGGATTTTTTAGCCGTTAGGGAGTATTTTACTTTAGGAAAAGATGGGTTAGAAGGGCTAGGTTATAGTGGAAGTTTTGCTGCCATGCCTGAATTTTTTGAAAAAGTTTGCACAAAAAATTTACCATTTTATCGTATTGAAAAAAATAATGAGGTTTTTTTTGAACGATTACTCATTGATGGTTTTTTGTTCGCAAAGGATTTTCAGGTGATTTGTAAAAAGAGAAAGGATTGCTTCTTTCCTATTAAAGAAAAAGCAGATGTAATTGCGTATTGTAAAAGAGAGAATATTGAGGAGAAAGTGAAATGAAAGTTGGATTTTTAGGAAGTGGTATTTGGGGTATGGCTTTAATTAAATTACTGATAAATAACGATCATAGAGTTCTATTATGGTCTATTGAAGAGGATGTGCTTAGGGGTTTAGAAAAAAATCATAAACATCCTAAATATGAAAAAGCTGTGTTTAACAATCGGCTTACAGTGACACGAAATATTACCGATGTGCTTGATTGTGATGTGATAGTGGAATGTG
>CAMCSI010000033.1 GCA_945877885.1 Chlamydia trachomatis | reverse complement strand
GGTGTGTACAAGCTCTCAAGTTCTTGGCTACCCATTGATCACCCAATCAGCAGATAAAGAGCTCACAGGCACATCTACATCGGTTGCAGCTGTAATCATCATGGGACTTCCCATGTTTTTAGGACCACTATCCGGAAAACTCATGGATCTTCATAGCTATATAAGTGTAGATTCCAAAGAAACGATCTTCCCTGTAGAAAGCTTCCACTCTGCGTTTCTTATCTTTCCTATTGGATTTGTATTAGCCCTTTCTCTCCTTTCTTTGATTAAAGAGAAAAAGGCTATCTACAACCCTATTAGTTAGTCACATAACTTATTAATCTCTTGCCATTGTAATATTTAATTTTACTAAAAGAGGGTAAGAATACAATGTCTTTTGAAAATCTTCCATTTATCAGAGAGGTTGCTGCAATTTTTGAAGAAAATTGTCTACCACTCATAAAATCAGAGAAAGATCTGGAAAAAGGATTGCTTATTGCTATTAATTATTGCCTGGATGTTTTAAACACAAAAAAACCTCGTTAGACTAGTCCACGAGGTTTAAAAAAATGAGTCTTGTTGGACTCGAACCAACGACCCTCTCCTTAAAAGGGAGATGCTCTAACCAACTGAGCTAAAAACCCATTTTGACCCCAAGGGGATTCGAACCCCTGTTGCCAGGATGAAAACCTGGTGTCCTAGGCCGGGCTAGACGATGGGGCCAGATTTGCCAATAATTCTACTAAATATCGATATTTACCACAATATCTTTTTTCGATTATCGCATAAAAAACCTGACTCATTAAATAGTCATAATCTCTTTTTCTTTTACAATAAACAGCTGGTCTAATCTTGAGCACATATCATCGGTAACACCTTGAAGTTTTTTATCCAAGTTCTTGATATCATCTTCAGTTAATTCACCATCTGTTTTCTTCTTTTTAGCCACATCTTTATACTTTCTTCTGATATCTCTTACGGAAACTTTTGCATGCTCAAGTTTTTGCCTAGCTTGCTTTGCAATATCTTTCCTAAGCTCTTCATTTAAAGGGGGAACAGGGATTCTTATTGCTCCACCATCGGTCATAGCATTTAGGTTTAAATGAGAGGTGTTTACTGCCTTTATGATATCGCCTGTAATACTATGATCAAATGGAGTAATGATTAAATTTCTTTCCTGTACAGTTACAGAGGCAACTGTCTTTATAGCCACTTCAGAGCCGTAAACTTTTACAACAAGAGAATCAAGCATTGCAGGATTGACTCTATTTGTTCGAAGAGTTCTATAATCCTCTTCTAAAAACTCTACCGTTTTTTTCATCATGTTTTCAACTTCTTTCTCTAAACTCATACTTATCCTTTGGTTATTAGTGAACCACCTTTTCCTGTCTTAATAATATGAAGCAGCATCTCTCGATCGAAAATATCACATACCTGAATTGGAATGGAATTATCCCTACAAAGAGCTATAGCACTTGCATCCATAAATTTTAAATGTTTTTCTAAAACAGAAGAAGCTGTAATTTCATCATATCGAACTGCATCTTGATGTATAGCTGGGTCTTTATCAAAAACACCGCCAAATTTAGTGGCTTTAATTAATACATCAGCGCCAATTTCACACGCTCTTAAGGCTGCAGCAGAATCTGTAGAGAAGTAGGGGTTACCTGTTCCACCAACAAAAATCATCGCTACACCTTCATCTAAATAAAGCTTTGCTTGCATCCAGTTAAATGGCTCAATAATCCCATCAAAATTTCGAGAACTCATGATTCTTGCCTTCTTTCCCTTAGAAAGAAGCACTTGATGTAAGGCAAGTCCATTGATGCAGGTGGCAAGTATGCCAATATTATCTGCAGGGGTTCTTTCAAACCCATAGCTACTGGCTGTACTTCCACGGAAGATATTACCTCCGCCTATTACAATGCCAACCTCTACTCCAAGTTCTTGAACAGCAACAACTGTATCTGCTATTTTTTCTGCCACAGCATAATCAATGCCGTAAGGATACCTGCCGGCAAGTGCCTCTCCAGATAACTTAAGAACTACCCTTTTATAATGCACCTTTGTCATAACAAACATCGCCTTCCCAGGGATTTCTCCCCGGGAGCTAAACTGGCTTTTACTTAGCCTCCAATCTGAAGTCTGTAAAAACCTTTAATTTTCAATTCTTTGCCCACTTCTTTACCACGAGCAATCACAAGATCTGCAACAGATATTGCGCCATCTTTGATGTACTTTTGGTTTAGTAAACAAATTCCATTATAGAATGATTGCATTTTCCCAGATACAATTTTATCAACAATATCTGCAGGTTTGCCTGCAGGAACTAAAGATTTTGCAATCTCTTCTTCTGCAGCTTTAATTGCCGTAGGAACTTGATCAGAGTTTAGATATTCAGGAGCCTCTGCTGCCACATGCATTGCAATCTCTCTTGCAAAATCTGTCTCAGCTTTACTTCCTGATAATTCAACTAATGTAAAAATCTTTCCGTTCATATGAGAATAAATACCATACGAAGTGTTTGCTTCTTTTTTGATATAAATCACTTTTGAAATCAAAATATTTTCACCAAGAACAGAAATTAATTCCTTTCTCTTCTCATCTATAGTTTTTCCAGCCTCACCGGAATAATTTTTTGCCATAAAAGCTTCAAGATTTGCAAATTCGACAGAATTTACCTCTTTTGTCAATTCTTTCAAAAAAGTTCTGAATTTTTCATTATTTACTACAAAATCGGTTTCAGCATTCATTTGTACGATGCTAATTCCACCCTCTGAGTTAGAAAAATCAATCGCCCCTTCTTTTGCTTCACGGCTCTCTTTTTTCACAGCAGATGCAATACCAGCTTTTCTTAAAATAGCAATCGCCTCTTCAATATCTCCACCGCTTTCTTCTAAAGCCTCTTTACACTTAATCATGCCTACGCCTGTTCGATCTCTTAGGCTTTTAATCATTTGTGGTGTTACTATGCTCATTATCTGCCCCCTTTACCTGCTTCTTTTTTCTCTACTTTTGCATCAGATGACTTTCTCTCAAATGTCTCTTCCTTCTTATAAGAAGCTTTTTTCTCTCCAGCTTCTGGAGAAGATGTGTGTTTTTCAACTTCTTCTTGAGCTCTTAAAGGAAGACCATTTTCTTCTTTTACCTGAATAATTGTCTCTTTGATTACTTGAAGAATTAATTTGTTGCTTTTTAACGCATCATCATTTGCTGGGATTACATAATCAACTGCATCAGGATCACCATTTGTATCAATGATTGCAAGCACTGGAATTCCTAATTTCTTAGCTTCAGCTACTGCTAAATGCTCAGTAACAGGATCGATAATTACAATCACACCTGGCAGTTTTTTCATCGCACGAATACCGTTTAGGTTTTTATCAAGCTTTACTTGCTTTTTCATCATTAAAAACGTCTCTTTTTTCGTAAGACCTTCTGAACCAGAGGTAAGCTTTTTCTCAAAACGCTCTAATTTTTTAATAGACTGACGAATAGTTGAAAGATTTGTTAACATTCCACCGAGCCATCTTTCGCCTACATGGTACTCACCACACTCATCAGCACAATTTTGTACAACCATTTTTGCTTGCTTTTTTGTTCCTACAAACAAAACGCTTTTACCTTTTGCCACTTCTTTTGCAATGATATCGCAAGCTTTTCTTAAATGATACATTGTTTTTGACAAATCAATAATGTGAATTCCATTTCGCTCTTCATAAATAAATCTTTTCATTTTTGGATTCCAACGATAGGTTTGGTGCCCAAAATGCGCGCCTGCTTCTAATAAATCTTTGATGGAAACACTAAGTGTTCTTTCTTTTACTGCTGTCAACTGTACCTCTTTTTACGTTATAATGGTTCTACACTCAAACTCTTAACATTTTAAAAATCTAGTGCTACTATTTTTCCTTACAATTTTGTAAGGAAATAGCGCCCGATCAGAATCGAACTGACACTCATAGCTTGGAAGGCTATTGTTCTACCGTTGAACTACGGGCGCAAAACTTGAAAACAATATATCTTACTTAGATGATTACACGCAATAGATTTTCTTGAGTAACCATCCTAATGTTTAAAATCTTTTCTTGAATAAAATATTCTATAGGAATAACATAAAGCTAAACTAGGAGCCATAATGAAAAGATCTATCTTTATTCTTTTAGCATTGTTAGGAATAACCCCCTTACATGCCACTTATGGAGAAAATCCATTAACTTTAGAGCAAATTCCTGGTTCAGCATTTGTTAAAAACATTATAGAAAATTATACAAATGGTGTTTATCTAGATTTTCTTACAGAAATGAATCATCTTTATATGGAAAAAGGGGAGCCCTTTGCAATCGAAACCTCTGAAAGTGAAATAGCTTTTTGGGAAGAAATCAACCTTAGAAATGAACAAAATAAACAATATCTATTTTCCGAGCTTAAGGAATTTGCACATTTTCACCCAAATAGCCCCTTAGGGCTTATGATTGAAGAGTTTTTAAGTTTTAATCTATCCGATCAAGAAAAGGGGGATCTTGGTTTTATTACAAATTCTTTGAAAGCTTTAACCACTGAAATCTGCTCTAATTCTTATATTTACAAAGATATTTGGTTACAAATGAAACAAATTGCAAACAAATATAAAAATAAACATGCTTTACTCAATGCAGAATATATTATTGATGATAGCAAGATTCATGAGTTAAAAACCTGCCATATCGTTTTAGATTTATCCATGCGCGATGAGATTTTACTCTTACTTGATTCTGAAAATGAACTGTTTGAAAAAATTAGCAGATCTTATGATGTGTACACAAAGTACTTAGCCTATGAATATAACACCTACTATATTAGTATGTTACTAAACGGTGAAAAAGCGGTTAATTCTGCAGATGAACTCTATGTAAAAAATCTGATGCAAAGATTCATAGAGGAGGAGAAAAAAATTACCAATGATCAAATAGGCTGGATGATTAAGCATTCAGACATTACCTTATCTGAACTTTAGTATGAGAGATATAAATTTTCAAATCAGGCGCTTATTAATCATATTAGGAAGTATTTTTTCCCTATTTGGAATTCGCGTCTATTATCTTTCCATCATTAAACATGAGTATCATTTAAATGAGGCTAAAAAGCCCGCACTTAGAACAACCATTAAAACCCCTGACCGTGGGACCATTCGTGATCGTTTCAACCTCCCGCTTGCGGTTAACACAATTTCTTACAAAATAGCCATTTTATATGATCCCATTAAACGACTTCCGATACGGCAAAAAATATCCACTGAAGAGGGGTCAAAAATCATTTATCCAAGAAAGGAGGCGATAGAAAACCTTGCCACATTTCTTGAAAACTATCTTGATCAAGATGCTTTAGCGATCAAAGACTTAATCCATAGCAAAGCTACTTTATTTCCAAACACCCCTTTTGTTTTAAAAAGTGAGATCCCAGAAGAAATATTTTATAAACTCAAGATAAAAGAGGCAAAATTTCCTGGACTGCATATGCAAGTTACATCCAAAAGAACCTACCCTGAGGGAAAGGTAGGCTCCCATATTTTGGGCTACATTGGATCTATTGGGGAGCATGAGCATTATAAAATCAAAGAATCGATCGCTCTTTTAAAGGAATATTTAGATAACCAAAAACTTGGGGTGGTTACCCCTTTACCAAAAGGGTACACTTCCCTTAAGCAGTGTCGAGAAGACCTTGAGTTTTTGCAAAATAAATCCTATACCATCCACTCAAAAGTAGGAAAAAGTGGTATCGAAAAAATGTTTGATAAAGAGTTAAAAGGTTCCATTGGAAAAGATTACTACTTGGTAGATCATAAAGGAAATAGACGATGCAAATTACCTGAATCTTATGATGAGACCCCAGGAAGACGGATTCTTTTAACGATTTCTTCAAAACTACAAGAGCATGCTGAAAAACTTCTTTCCGACAGTGAAAAAATTCGTACGGAGGGGTTTACTCGTGCAGGAAAAAATCATGATAAGGTTCAATCCCCATGGATAGCAGGTGGATCCATCATTGCCATGATCCCATCAACTGGTGAAGTGGTCGCTATGGCTTCTTATCCCAGATTTGATCCTAATGATTTTACTGCTTTAAATAAAGATAAAGCCTTGAAATGGCTTGAAACGCCTGATTACATAGGGAAAATCTTTGATGGTTTAAAGCTTTTAGAGAAAGATATTTACAATGTTTCCACAAATAGGTGGGATCATTTAGAACAGGAGCTTACCTTCCATTTTTTCATAGATACAATTTTATCAAAGGATTCGAGCATAAAAAAAGCTCTTTTAAAGGTAAAAAATATTCATGGGGCTAATTTTATCCAAAATTGTATGGAGATGCTCCATTTTCTTTCTGCAGAAAAAGATATTCACCCTTTAATAGATGCTTTATACTCTGATTCCTTCCATACGGGGACGTTTCACCAAACACCAAAAGATCGAAAAAATGAAATTCTTCAAACGTTAAAAAGTAAAACTTCTCTTCTTGCTGAAATTAGCAATGAGCTTGATCCCTACCTTTCTTTAATTCCAAAAAATGATGATAAAATACTTTTTTTAGATATTTTACGTCTTTTTTGCCCCAACCACCTTTTTGATGATTCCCTTCTTGCTGAAACTGGACATGAATCCCTTGCAACGTATAAAGAATTTGGTAATGCAAAAATTGCCGTAGAAGCAGAGGTGTTAGAAATCACAAAAAAAATCTTCCATACGCATGAATTTGCTGATTGGAGAAAGGATTATTTTAAAGAATATTTGAAAGGAAAACGTGAAGAGGAAAAGGCTGCAAAAAAACATGCCCTTGCCTACATTACCTATTTAGAAGAGATGGAAAAATCTTTATTCGATCAATTCTTTAGTGTCAATAAATGGGAGTTTATTCAAGCCTATTTAACCATTGGAGCGCCCGTTAACCAAGGCGATATTCGTTTACCCTATTTCCAAGCTCTTATTGAGAAAAGCTTAGATAATACCGATCCCTCTTACGTTAAATTAAAAGCTCATCTTACTCATTTATCAGAGGAACAAATCATCCCCTATCTTAAAACGATGCGATCATTTTCTGAGTTAAACAGACCTCTTTATGGTAAATACTATTTCACCTTTAAATCAGGAAAAGAGCCCTCAGAACAAGCCTTAGCTAGAGCCTTTTATCCAGGTAGTGGATTTGGATTTTCCAAATCCAATGCTTTTGTCGATAACACCCCTTTAGGATCAAGTTTTAAACTCTTCCTAGGTTTTGAAGCATTAATGAACTATTACAATGGCAATAAAGAACTAACGTTTCCATTAAATCCCATGACCATCATTGATAAATCACCTCCCTATAGCACAAAACTCACCAAAGATTCTGTACTGGGGTACCATTTAGATTATACCCCCATCAAACGTATTTATAAAGGGGGCAGACTTCCACGTGGTCACCAAAATATTGGTAAAGTGGACTTTATCGATGCGATGGCAAAATCATCTAATTTGTACTATTCGCTACTTGCCTCCAACGTAATCAAGGATCCCTCTACGATCCTATCCACCGCAAAGACCCTTGGATTTGGTAGTAAAACAGGCATTGATTTACCTGGTGAAGTAAAAGGGGCTCTTCCTTCAGATATTTTGACCAATAGAACATCCCTATATTCCTTTGCAATTGGCCAACACTCCTTGATTGTTACCCCTCTGCAAGCAGCTGTTGCAATTGCAGCTCTTGTTAATGATGGAAAGGTATTAAAGCCGCAAATTGTAAAGGCAATTGTAAATATTGAACCTGCCAAAGATCCTCTTTCTATTCTTTATAAAAATTCTATTCACTACGAAAAACAGCTACAAAATATTGGAATCTTCTTTCCACTCTTCCCACAAGGGGAAAGCTCAAAAGAAACCGCTTACATTTTTAATCATGAAAAGGAAATCAAAACAACGATAGATATACCCGAGCCGGTACATAGAACCTTGATGCAAAGTCTTTACGATGTAGTAAATAGCAGTAAAGGAACAGCTCATATTTCTAAAATCAATAGTCTTATAAGCAATTCTTACAAAAGAGGGATCTATAAAAAGGTAATGAACCAGATGGGAGGAAAAACCTCCACTGCAGAAATTGCCTACAACCCAACACTAGATAGAGAGCAACAGGCAATTATCACTAAAAATATTTGGTTTACTGCAGTATCTTTTGAAGACACCACACATTTTATCCATCCAGATCTTGTGGTTGTTGTCCACCTACGCTTTGGAAGTGGGGGTAAGGAAGCAGCACCTCTTGCAGCCTCTATGATTCATCAATGGCATGAAATTTTAGAGGAAGAAACTCAAAAAAACAGTAGAAATTTCACTAATAATATCTGAGGCAACCATGTACGGCATAGAAAGCTTCTTTGCAGCAAAATCGCCCGCTTTCCCATGGATAATAACACCCATTATTGCGGCATCTTTTGGATGAACTCCCCCGGCAATAAAGGAGGCAATAATTCCTGAAAGAACATCGCCACATCCTGCTTTTGCCATGCCAGGATTGCCAGAAATAGCCACTAAGGGATCGTCCCCAGGAGAAAAAATCACTGTAGGCATCCCTTTATACACAATAATTACTTGATACTTTTGACAATATTCTTTTGCTTTTTTATGTATCGCACTTTCTCCTGCCTGTTTATCAAGTTTTAAGAGTCTAAGTATTTCCCCTTTATGCGGAGTTAAAACAGCACCTTTATGTGGCTTATCAAGGTTAAATAAGGCATCTGCATCAATCACCCCCGTCAAATGAGACAGTCCCATCACTTTTTCTACAGCAAGTCTTGCTTCCTCAGATCTTCCAAGTCCTGGTCCGATTAGATAAGCTTTGGATTTTTGCATCTTCTCTTCTAAGTGATCCAGATTTAATTTTGTACTAATCACCTCGTCCATAGTTACACGAACCTTTCCCGTATAAAAATGTCTTACTAAACCACACCCTGCTCGATAAGCGGCTTTACAGGCAAGTTCTGCTGCCCCATGCATTTCATCTGAGCCTGCAATCACACACAACTCCCCAGCTGTATATTTATTATCTAGCAAAGATCTTTTCGGCAGAGTTTGATAAACCTCAGAAGGATCTACTAAATAGTATTCCCCTTTCATAGTTTCAATGTCTAATCCAAAATCTACAAACTGCAAGATGCCTGCATGGATAAGTCCATCTTCAAATAAATGACCCACCTTTAACGCACCTAAATAACCGCTCATATCTGCCTTGATAGCTATTTCTTTCACCATTCCAGTATCCCCATCTACCCCAGATGCAATATCAATGGAAAGGACAAATCCTTTACTCTCATTACAATGCTTTATTACCCCTTTGGTTAAAGAAGAAAGCTCCCCTTTAAACTGAGTGCCAAAAAGTCCATCAATGATTAAATCCCCATCTTGTAAATAAAGATCATTTATATCGTTAAGAAGAACCCGAGCGCCTCCATTTTCTTCAAAAAACGCCCCTTTTTTTGCGCATAAATAGGAAACTTCTTCATATACTTGATATGCGACTACTTCTAAATCATCACTTAACAACAAACTACCGAGGCAATAGGCATCTGCCCCATTATTCCCTTTACCAACAAGTAGTACGACACGAGAAAAATGATGGGACTTAAAAAGTTTTTGACAAATAATCTCATACAAAGCCGCCGCAGCTCTATCCATAAAAGTTTCTGCAAGAGATGCATCATCCTCTATCAACTTCTTTTCAAAAAGAGCCATCGTACTTGCTAGGACAACTTTTTCGCCTTTGAATAAATCATTCATTATACAAGCTCTTTACTCTCAAGTATTTTTAAAATTGCATCAATAGGTTGGGCTCCTTCATTTAAGACTTTATAGACACTTTCTGTGATAGGCAGATGAATGGATGATTTTTTCATCAGCTCATAGGCAGCTTTTACAGTATACTCTCCTTCCACAACCATCCCAATTTCCTCTTTTGCCGATTTTGCAGTATGACCCTCCCCTAAATGTCTTCCAAAACGAAAGTTTCTAGATAAAGGAGATACCCCAGTAACAATTAAATCACCAATACCTGCAAGAGAATTCATCGTCTCTTCTCTACAACCTTTGATTCTTGCCATTTTTTTTAGTTCCTCTAACCCTTTAGTAAGAAGCATAGCATTTGTATTATACCCAAATTTCAATCCAGAAGCCATTCCAGCTGCAATAGCAATCACATTTTTCATAGCACCGCCAAGGGCCACACCATGAAGATCATAAGAGCCCTCCACTGTAAAATTATCCCCTTCAAAAAGCTCTTTGATAATGTGCTGCACCGCTTTTTGCTTTGAACCGGCTACAGCGCAAGTAGGATGCCCTAAAAGCACCTCATCGGCAAGAGTAGGGCCGCTTAAATAGCCTATTTTGGCATTGCTACCTAAGATTTCTTCTGCAATTTCTGAAAGAATTTCTCCTGTATGTGTTTCAATCCCCTTTGAAGTTAAAATAAAGGTTGAGTAAATAGTTCCTTTTTACAAAGTAATTCTAACACAGGTCTTACTCCT
>CAMCSI010000032.1 GCA_945877885.1 Chlamydia trachomatis | reverse complement strand
ATGATATGAGATAGTTGAGTTTCTTTTTTAAGTTTTTCCCAAGTTTTCACCTCTTCTTCGGTGATAACTCTTCCTTTCCACTGCTTTTGATTACTAGTAAATAGTTGGATAGATGTAGCGCCAATTTGGTTTCCTTCAATGAGTGCATTGAAAGATCCGCCTGCAGCAGAGGTGTGCGCGCCAAGATAGCAATTTGTTTGCTTTGTTAGAGTCATCAGAATAAGCCCTCTAAAAAATAACCATCATTACATAAAGCAAATTGATGGTCATTTTTAATTATTCAAAATTATGTTGTGTAAGCTAAGAACTCACATACAACTGCAACGTTTACAGGAATTGGAAGTGGAATTTGATCTATTTGTGGATAGACAAGAAGCTTTCCATTCATTCCAGGACCATCTAAACTTAAGTATTCAGGAACGCTTACAGAAGATCTTTCTAGAGCTTCTTTGATCAAATTATTTTGTTTACCTTTTTCAGCAATAGAAATTACGCTTCCTTCTTGCACTTGGTAAGAACGGATGTCAATTTTCTTTCCATTTACTAAAATATGACCATGAGAAACTAATTGTTGAGCATGGAAAGGAGTAAGAGCAAATTTTAATCTGTAAACAAGAATATCTAATCTTGTCTCAAGCTTTCTCATAAAATGATCCTGCGTATTTCCCTCAAGAATGATTGATTCTCGGTAATATCTAACAAGGGTCTTTTGAGGAAGCATTCCGTAACATGCGCGAAGTTTTTGCTTCTCTTCAAGCTGAATACCATAATCAGATTTTTTTGTTCTCTTAGCACCATGCATTCCTGGTGGATTTACTTTGTGCGCTAAAGGGTTTCTCTTCTTGCCGAAGATGTTTGCTCCAAATTTTCTTGCGATTCTGTTTTTTGGACCTGTGTATCGAACCATAGTTCTCCCAAATATAAGGTTTACGTTAATGGAAAAAGCATACACTGTTTACGTTTTTACGACAATCCTTATTTCTATTTTTTACCAATGATTTTCTGTAAGATATAAAAATTACTTTAATATTGATCTTTTTTAGATGAAATTGTATCCTTTTGCCCATGGATATTATAATGATTGCCTACTACGTGATTGAACGAATTGAAAACCCAAAAGAGGTGATTAAAAGGCATAAATCTTTTTTACAGACTATTGATTCTAAGGGAAGAATTTATATTGGAAAGCAAGGGGTAAATGCTCAGCTTTCTGTAGCAAGAAAGGATTTAAAAAAATATTTAGATTTTTTAAAATCAGATCCTTTGTACTATTCAGCAGATATTAAGCTTCATGAAGATACTGTACATCGTTTTGCAAAACTTACGGTTAAAGAGAGAGATCAAATTGTCGCTTTAGATGAAGAGGTAAATTTTGCCCACCGTGGGGAGTATATTTCCCCAGAAGATTGGAATAAAAGATTAGATGAAAAGGATGAAAATACGATCATTATCGATGTACGAAATAATTATGAATCAGAGGTGGGCTATTTTGAGGGCGCTTTAAAGCCTGATAAACGAACGTTTAGAGAATTTATTGACTATGCAGATAATTTAGCAAATACAACAGAGAATAAGGATAATAAGACAGTGCTTATGTATTGTACTGGAGGGATTCGGTGTGAATTTTATTCTCCTTTATTTAAAGAGCGTGGTTTTAAAAATGTCTTTCAACTTAAAGGCGGAGTGATTGCCTACGGACTGAGTCAAGGGAAAAAGCATTGGAGAGGAAAGCTCTTTGTATTTGATGACCGTTTAGTAGTTCCAATATCTGAAGATAATACAGAAATCATCTCAAACTGTAAGTTTTGTAACGGTCCATCAGATATTTTTTACAATTGCGCGAATATGGATTGTAATGAGTTGTTTTTATGCTGTAAAGAGTGCGCTATAGAGCATAGGGGATGTTGTTGTGATACATGTATGAGTGATGGAAGGATTCGTGAAATGGATCAATCAGAGCAAAGACCTACACCGTTTAGAAAATTACCGTTTGATCAAAAACAAAAACTTTCTTGTAAACTCTAAAATTCCATTTCGTCAGAAGAAGAGTCATCAGATTCACTTAATGGGTTTTTGTTATTAAGCATCTCTTTTGCAGCTTCTTTTAAGGTAAGAATACCTTTTTCGAAACCTAATTCTCGAAGAATAAGGTCAAGATTAGTAAATTCAGCTTGAAGTTGATCGTTCAGTGATTCTAACTGAGCGATTTTTTTTTCATATTTTTCATTTTCCATAATCCCACCTATTATTATGATCTGCAGGAAAGTTTCCTTCCCCGCAAATCTGTTTATTATTATTTTCTTTCATTTACTATACATGCAAGAAAGGGTCCAATCTCAAAAAAAATAGGTTTTTGTTAAAAAAGAGGGGTTTGGAGATAAAAAAGGGGAAGAAAGGGGGGACTTATGTGGTAGTTTTTACCTCAATGAGGGAAATCTAAGTCAAATGACTATATAATGGTTTAAGCAAAAAAAACCTACCAAAATGAGAATTTGGTAGGTTTAATGCTTTTAAAGCTAAACTATTCTAGTTGTTAGCTGTAATCATCATATCGCGTTGAACATATTGGTCAAAGGATGACTTTGATACTTTTTCGTCATTAAAGTACCATGTTGTAGTAGCAGTATCGTCGCAAAAAACAATAGATGGGCCATATTTGAAGCCATTATTGTATTCTGTCTCTTCAGCAAGTCTATCACCATCGATATAAAATTGTTCAATGCCATGTTTTCTGCCATTATTATAGGTAGTTTGTTGGTACATATAACCATTTTGATAATAGGAGCAGATTCCATCTTTTACACCCTGACTATAGTTTTCAATAGCAATTGGCTCGCCAGAAAGGGCAAAGGTTTTCATTTCACCATGTTTTTTGCCATTTAGGTAGGAAGTAATTACATGTGGAGTGTTATTAGGGTGATACGTTTCAGTGTAGGCAATAGCATACTCTTTATAAACATCTTTAGAGATAATATCCCCAGAGCTGTTTCTCTTTGTTCTTTCCCCATTACCGTTTGTAATTATTGAATCAGTTTCATTACCTAAGGAGAAGTATTGACCATTGATAAGTATACCGTCTTTAAATTCCTCAGAAGATTTAGGAGTACCTTTTGCGTACCATGTGGTAATCATTTGATGTGTAGGGGATTTAAATAGGATCTCTTGCTCAGGAACTCCTCGGATGCTGTAAGTTGTTTGCTTTGTAAGAATCCCTTTTTTGTAAATTTCCTTTAGTTGCAAAGTTTGGCTATGTTCAAAAGTGACTGTTCGTTCTCCATGCATTAAATTATCTTCGTAAGGTTCTGAAATAGTTTGTCCACTTCTAAAAGTAGTAAGCACTTTCCCTGGGGGCTTTTTAGCATCCCAATCTTCTGGAGAGACGTAATAGCCATATTTGTGAACACATCTTTTGGCAACAACTTCACTCTTATTAGAGTTTGTTCCGCATGATGATAGTAGTGCAGAGGCAGCTACTATTGTTAATAGTGATTTGTACATAAAAGTTCCTCACCTAATAAAGAGTTGTAACTTTAAAGATCGCTTATCGAGTTGTTTTTTGCAAGGGAAAAAATAAAACCTATAAAGCTTTTGAAAGGTAAGCAATCACTTGTTCATGACAAGAGCTAATGGCTGCATCATCAAGTGTTGAAACATCATCACGATAAAGAAATCTAAAGGTAACATTTTTTTTCGAAGGAGCATTTTTCTCATCGATATAGATCGCTCTTAAGGTAGATTCTTTAAGGGAAGCAAAAGGAGATTTTTCTAAAAGAGCAAAGAGTTCACCAAGCATTTTTTCTTTATCCATAGTGAAGGTTACATCTCTGTAAGAGGAAGGAAGTGCTGAAATCTTTTTAAAAGTAGGGTGTTTCACTCTATATTTTTCAATGAGATAAGTACTGGCTTCAGCAAAAAATGTCTCTTCTTCGAGCTTCATTTTGTAGGTTATTTCAGGATGTACCTTTCCAAAGGTAGCAATAATATCGTTACCGACAGTGATATTTGCTTGAACCCCTGGATGAAACGTTTTATGATGGCTCTCTTCGATAGTAACACCTTCGATAAACAAACCCTTAAAGAGATTTTCTAAAATCCCTTTCAAATCAAAAAAATCAAACTTTTTTAATTCTCTATCAAAATACTGAGGATGGCATTCACCAGATAGTAAGATGCCTAAAGCAGCATTTTCTGCAAATCCCTTATCTTTTACTGTAGAGAAGATTTTACCTAGTTCAAAAGCAGCAATTTGTGTATTTCCATTATTCTTGTTATGAGACATTGAGGCAAGCATACCTGGAAGAAGGGAGGGGCGAAGAATTGATTGATCAAATGATTTTGCATGCATCACCTCTACTGGATGTACTTCAAAGAGTCCATGGCTAATGTTTAAATCGCATAATTCTTTGCTTATCAAACTACAGGTGATAAATTCATTTAAGCCTACGCCAGCAAGCTTTGTTTGAAGTAATTTTTCAACGATATATAAAGGATGGTGGGGGATGGTAGAGGTCACATGTTTTGGATGTTCTACAGAAATATTGTTAAATCCATAAACACGGGCTATTTCTTCAATAATATCTATCTCTTCTGAGATATCATGTCGCCAGGAGGGGGTCTTAAGTTGTAATAAATCGTCCCCATCGGTTGTTGCTGTAAATCCAAGGCTTAAAAGAAATGTCTCCACCTCGCTAAGGGATAGTTTTGTTCCAAGGATTTTATTCACTCTTGAGAGTCTTACTGTTTGAAAGGAAGGTCTATATAAAATGGCTTCATGAATAACCCCACGTGCCACACTTGCTCCTGCAATTTCTTGTAATAGGAATGCAGCATAGTCAAGAGCAAATAGCAAAGATCCGCCATCGATGCCATTTTCAAAACGAGAGGAGGCGTCTGTGCGAAGTTTTAACTCTTTAGTGGTTTTTCTAATTCGGCTCTGGCAGAATTCAGCAGCTTCTAAAATAATGGTATGGGTTGTAGAAGAGACGCAAGTTGCATCCCCTCCCATAATCCCTGCAAGGCCAATAGGTTCATTATTTGCTGTGATGATTAAATGACCATCTTTAAGATGGCGCTCTTTACCATCTAAAGTGGTAAGTCTTTCCCCATCTATTGCTTGCCGAACGCCCATGTTCTTATGCTTAAGCTTTGAATAATCATAGGCATGTAAAGGTTGACCTAGTTCATGCATCACATAGTTTGTGATATCGACCACATTATTGATCGGGTTAATCCCAGCTTTTTCAAGCAAATCCCTCATCCAAAAAGGGGAGGGTTTTAATTCGATACCAGAGACAACCCTTACGGCAAATTGTGGGCAAAGCTCTTTGATTTCATTTTCAACAGATAATAGATCTGAAACCTTTTTTCCTGTACTTTGCTCAATTTTAATTTGTGGGTGGATAACCTCTTCTTTATGGTAGCGGGAAAGCTCTCGACAAATACCTATAATATTTCTGCAGTGGCCAAGATTCGGAGTTAAGGTTACATCAAAGATTGGATCCTTGTAATATTGAATAAAATCCATCCCGATAGGCGCTGAGTCATCAAGAAAAAGCAGCTCATCCCCATTTGGTCCAATGCCCAATTCTTTTTCAGTACAAAGCATCCCTTTTGATTCAACATCGCGTATTTTTGCCTTTTTTAACACAAAAGGAGAGGCTGAGTCCTTATCAAGAATCGCTCCAATTGGGGCAAAGGCTACTTTTTTCCCCACAGGAAGAGTAGGTGCACCGCAAACAACGATGTGATCTTTTTTACCATCAAAAATTCTTGCCACTTTTAGTCGATCAGCATTTTCATGAGGGTGTACTTCTTTAATGTGACCAATAATTACTCCTTCAAAAGGAAAGTTTAATCGGTCAATCTTGTCAACTTCAATGCCAGCAAGTGTTAACAGGTCTGCGATCTCTTCTGCAGGCTTATCCGTACGTATAAAACGCTTTATCCAAGAAAGTGGTATTTTCATACCCTCAAAGTATATAGAATTTAGCGCTTGCTTACAAGCAAATTTTTACCCTTTATGTGAAAGATTTATTTTGTTATTTTAATGAAAGCTATGGAAAATGAATCCTTTCAAAACCCTTTTGTACAAAAAATGAAAACATTAACCAATATACTTATTGTAAGTGTTGGAGTAAATGTGGCATTTGGCGGTACTTTAATCTATCATTTTTGTATCAAAGATATCACCCCTATGGTTCATTTAGAACTTCCAGAGGTTGCTTTACGCAAGGAACACGGGGATTTATTACATAGTTTTTTTGAAATGAGATTTGAAGAGCTAGTTTTGGAGCTTTCAAATACTGCTGAAATCTCTGATGGATATAAAATTTGTGATCTGGTTTTAGCTATTTTATCCACCTATCATTACTTAGATCTTTCCAAAGCGTTGATGGGAGAGAATCTGGAGGTAAGAGAGGTGATGTTTCTTCATACTGATGGGGGGGAGAGCTTTCCTCTTTCCTTATATCCTGATGTCAAAGATTACCAGTATGAACTTATCAAAGGTTATATTAAAGAAAATACCTACCCCTTTACTGCCGAAGGGCTCTTTGCGGAGCTTAAAATCCAAAAAGAAGCCTCACCTACGGAATTAGTAGCCGCTTTTATGTTATCTAAAGAGTTTATAGCGATATATACCTTTGTGAATAGATTTTTTGACAATCTCCCAAAAGAAAAACTTCTTTTAACCTTAATTGCCGGTACTTACAAAGATATAGAGAGATTTTATTACCTTTATCTAGAAAATATGGATAAACCTAAAGAAATGATTAGGTATTTTTTAAAAACCTATTGCCGCTATGAATCAAGGTATGCAGCAGAAATGTGGCTAGATATTGATGAACATTATATTTTACATCAGTTAACCGATGAGGAAATTATTTCTATTGTAAAACTTACCGATCGAGAAAGCTTTTTACAAAAAATCCAAACAGGGGTTCGAAATCATGGAATCAGAGAAACTGCTGAACGAAAACTTCCTATGGATGAACTGGTGAAAATTCCTACTAAAAACGAAACAACACAGTTTATTTCCTACGTGGTAAAAGAAGGGGACTCTTTTTGGAAAATTGCCCATAACCATAAGGTTTCTGTTGATGCAATAAAACGAGCAAATAACCTTCATTCAGATCTTTTAAAGCCTGGTCAAAAAATTACCATCCCTAGAAATTAGTTTTTAGTTGTTTTTTACTCCAAAGATATTTAAAATAGCGTCACCTTATTAAAGCGGGAGTGGCGGAATGGTAGACGCGCTAGCTTGAGGTGCTAGAGGGATTTTTCTCGTGGGGGTTCAAGTCCCCCTTTCCGCATTTATTCAACTTAAAGTAAAAGTCACATATTCTTCCATCACCTCTTCAAAAAAGGGGGTGATTGGAATCATTTTTATGCTATCAAAGGTTTTTGCTGTGGCAAGAGTTAAATAGTTTGACACCTCTTCCTCAGATAAATTTTTATTCATTTCCAAAGCATTGGTAGGAAGCAGCCCTTCAAACAGCAAAAGTTTTAAAATAAAGCAGTGATAAAGAGGCTTTGGGCAGCTATCTTTAGAAAAAGCTTTAAGGGTATTTTTTGTAAGGATAAATAAAGGTAAGGTGACTTTATCTTTTACTAAAGTTTTGGATAAAATATTCATAAGCTTTGCAGCAAGTTGTAAAAGGGTAAAATCCTTTCTTAAATTTGAAAAGGTATCTAGGATGTAAAGCTTTGTTAACTTATAAAGATCTGACTTTGATTTTTTAAAAACACCTTCTATTAGCATCATGGATGAAAAGTAAGACCCTTTAGCAGTGGAGGCAACTGCAGAAATATAGCCTAAGTCCTTTGTAAATAGATGAAGAATAACTTTATTTTCTTGAAAAGGGATAATTTTAAGGATAATTGCAGATGAGGCTATCTCACTATTCATCTTAACCCCTTTAATAATAGCGCACTGGAAGGGATTCGAACCCCTAACCCTCTGGTCCGAAGCCAGATGCTCTATCCATTGAGCTACCAGTGCTAAAGAAAAAGAGTGTAACCTACTAGTAGATTTAGAAAAAGGAAAAAAGATCTTTGGAAGTGTAAGTGACTCTACAAAAAGTTGTTAAGAGCTGCGGAAAATTATTTTTGACAAGAATAGGGGAATAAAGATAAACATTAAGATTAAGTAAAGAAGGGTTAGGTGACTATGGCTGAGGGTGCGAAAAAATTTGATATGGATGATCTAAATATTTCTATTTTAGGTAGAAATGTACATGTGACTGATACCATGAAGGAACATGTTTATCATAAGCTTTTAAAAATCATGGAGCTTTGTCCTTTAACCGAGAGTATAAAGGTGTTTTTTGAGATACAAAAGGATGAGCATAGGGCAGAAATTCTTTTTCATTTCTCCCATTTTCATGTGATGGTGCATGCAACTACTTCTGATTTATATCAGTCGTTTGATAGCTGCTGCATAAAGCTTAAGGGAAAGCTTCGTAAATGGAAGACCAAAATTCAAGAACATCATGTGAAAAATATTTATTCAGTGGATATTAACTCAAGAGTGCTTGATCGCAAGAAACAAGAGCTTTTTGAAATCAATGACATGATTGAAAATGAAAATTTTTCTGAAATGGACCATGAATTAATGCCATTACAGGTGCTTCATCATGGGAAAAAAAGGGTGCCAATGTTAACCATTGATGAGGCATCGATGAGATTTGAGCTAGAAGGTTCCACATTTTTAGTGTACCGAGAAGAAAGTGATCAAAAATTAAAGGTAATGTGCTATAATAAGGACCATGAGTTAACGGTTCTTGATTTAGAATGAGCATAAAAAAAATAAACCTTCCTGAAGAAAAAATACGATTGCAGTTAATAGAGTTCATGAAAAATGAACTCTTTTATCCTAAAGAAATGATAACAGTTGAAAGATCCCTTTCCTCATTTCCCCATTTAAAAGGAATAAAGGTTCCCCAAAGACGTTTTGATATTGCTGTGTTTGGTGGAAAAGAGCTTCTTCCTTTATTAGTAATTGAGTGCAAAGCGGTTAATATAAATCAAAAAGCCATTGATCAGGTGATTGGGTATAATTTTTTTGTAAAAGCTCCCTTTATTGCCCTTGCCAATGGAAAAGAGGTGAAAACCTTAGTAAAAAGTGGCAATGGGTATATTGAGGTGAAGGGTTTACCTGCATACAGGGTTTTATTGGAGGCATTAGATGAGGTTAACTAATGAGGCTTACAGCTGGCTTGAAAAGAGTAACCCCTTATTGCTATTTAATCTGTCAGAAAGTGATGTTGTTTTGAACGAAAGAAAAAAAGTCCTTTTGTTCGATGAGGCAGAAGTACTTATTATTAGAGGGGTTGACTCTTTTGAATATGAAAATGCTCTAGAAAAAGGGTTAATGGTGTGCCTTGTGGAGGAAAATGATGGAAAGATTGCCACATTTTTACAATCAGAGTTATTTACCCCCCATCCCCGGTTGTTTTTATCAAAAAGCGATAAAGAGCAAATATATCCTATTTTAAAGCGGTTTGTGTTTAAAAAAATTCAATATGAGGGCTATTTATCAGAGGTAGCCTCTTTTGTAGATGGAATGCAAATGAGCTTTGCTGAGTATAAAGAATTAGGTAAAGATGTTCTTCCCAATATTTTACTTAACTTACTTCATATTAAAGAGTATATCGATGGTAAAGAATTAGAGGGATTGCTTTTAGGGGAAGAGGTAATTGTTTGTGGAAGCGGGATCTCTTTACCAAGTGCTATGGAAGAGATTAAAAAAATGAAGCATCGACCTTATATTTTCTCCGTAGGATCGGCTTTACCTTTGCTTTTGGCAGAGGGGATTATCCCAGATTTTACAGCGGTCATTGACCATGACCCTTCGATGGAAGGGTATAATTGTTTAGAGCATGTTTCCATTCCATTGTTTTATCAAAATCGAGCTTCAAAAGAGGTTTTATTTAAGCATCGTGGGATAAAAATTTTCATGGGCTCTTCTAAAGGTTGGCAAATAGAGGATGCGTTAATGCATGATCTTGGAAGAGAGAGCTTTGCATTTGATGCAGGATTACATGCTGGAAATTTTGGCGCACACACCGCGTTAGCATTAGGATGTAAAAAAATTATTTTAGCAGGAATGGATGGGGTATCAAAAATTGGTGAACGGGGAAATTTATTAAAAGAGGGGAAAGCAACAAGGGCAGATCTTTACTATGGGATGGATTTTTTTGCCAATCTACAAGAAAATTTTCCTAATGCAGAAATTGAGCATTATACTACCGGCTTTTCCTTTAATGGATCAAAGATTGTAGATCAAATTCAAGTAGCACCAAAAAAACGGAATCTTATATTTCCAGAGCCTGTTTGCGTCGATACAAAGCGGGTAAAAAGGGTGTTTGATCATTATTTTTCTCATGATATGATCCCTTTGTTTGAGACATTTTTTAAAAAGGTAAAAGAAGATAGCTCTTATACAAAGCTTCTTGCCGTCTGCTTGCTTTCAGAAATTTCTTCCAAACCTTTAACTAATCATTTTCTTTTTCCATTATGGGAAGTGTGGAAGTATTTATTGAAAGATGGCGAAGATGAACTTGCCAAAATCACTTTTTTTT
>CAMCSI010000031.1 GCA_945877885.1 Chlamydia trachomatis | reverse complement strand
ATCTTGATCAGTAAAAAAATTTATTTTACCTTTCATCATACTTTGAAATAACCAAATAAATGCAGCTGGAGCCTTAGTCGGACTTTCTATGAGCACTAAAAGTCTTTCTTGAAGATCTCCTTCCTTTTTCTTCGAAACTACTTCTTCATAAAGAAAATCCCTAAGATTATGCTTATCCTCTAAAACGATCAAATCACAATATATTTGAAGCCAATCCTCACGGTTTTTCTGAATTTCACTAAGAAGTCTTCTCTTATAGGCTAAAATATCAATATTTTCAATAATCTTGAGAGGGCGAGTAATGGTTTTTACAATCTGAGAAATATTTTTTGCAGCCGGATCATTTAATTCCCCTAACAAAAATAAAATCTGAATTTCTTCTGAAGCGGTGAGATCTTTATTCTGTAAAATATCTGCAAGCTCCGCTCTTAAAAAAGCATTTAAATCCTCATCCTTCACAAGACTTAAAAAGTCTCTTAAAAAGACATAAATTATCTCAATTTTACCAGAAATAAAAGATTCTGCTGATAAAGCAGCTTTTAATCGATCCTCATGAGTCACTTTTTTTGTATTTAACTTAAAAGGCTCTTTTAATGTCTCTGGGTAAACGATTTCTGCATCTTTTTTAAGTTTAGATCGAACACTGCTCCACCATTTTGTCCACTCCTCTTCAGGAATAATAAGATCAGCCATCTCTTCTTTTATTTCAAAAGCGGTCATCTCTCCTAGATCTTTTAGTAAAAGCTTAATCGCATCAAGAGGGTTTGCTCTAGTAAATGCTTCAAATTTTTCAGGGTTGCCAAAACGTCTTGCTAAGAAATGATCAGAAGGGATCGGGGTTAAACTATGAAAGGCATTGGTAAAGCTCACTTCCTTTAAATCTGATACTAAATCAAATTCTATAGAAATTTCTCTGCGCAAAAAGGAAATACCCATCACCTCTCCTACCCCCCAACCACCAGTATGTAAACAAAAATTCCCTTTTTGTAGGTGAATAAGCAATTCAAAATTGCGAATGCATCCATTAAAGGATTCACCCTCGCGCAGTCCCACAATTCTAAGCAATTCAAGAAAAATATCGATCATGCCATATTTTTCTTTTAAATATTTATGGGCAAGATCTGAATACATTGGGCTATTGGTCGTTTGTATGTCAAAGATTAATTTAATCACCTCGTTTTTATCGTTAGATGGTGCTAAATTTTCCCACAACTCGAGCCCTTCTTCGACGTAAATGCCAAACGTATCGGCAAATGGGGCATGTTTTACACTTTCTAAAATAAGTCGCATTTCATGTGGATCCACTTCATCACTTTGACAATACTCCTGCCATAATGACACTGTAGAGGGTAAATTGTTCTCACCAATATTCTTTTTAAACTGCTTGAAATACTCCATTACCTTAAACCTTCTTTCTTTAAAAACTGTACTTTAATAATCTATAATATAAATACTATATGAGAAAAAACCATTCTTTGCAATTGGAGAATAGCCATGGCAACAATATCCATTAAAGCAGGTCTTAACCTTCCATTTAAATATGAGGCAAATCCGCTTTTTACTAAAATTATTGCTTCAAAAACTATCTGTATAGATCTTGAACCCTTTAGCTACCTTAACTTAAAACTGACCAAAAACCTTAACGACCTAATAAAAAAGGGGGAAATATTAGCCAAAGACGCTCTTGATCCCAGTAGAGTTTACTTAAGTCACTGCTCAGGGGAAATTATCGATATCAGGAAAGGTGAAAGAAGAAAAATAACTGGTGTCACGATTAAAGTACTTGATATAGAGCAGATGTGCCAAACAGGGATTGATATAACCTGCTCTAAAGAAGCGTTGATGGAGGAAATATTTTCCAAAGGGCTCAGTTTTTTTATCCATAAAAGACCCTTTCATCGCGTAATTGAAAAAAAAGATTTCCCTCGATCCATTTTTATTAATACGATTAATTCTGCTCCATACACACCCTCCTACAAACATATTTTTGAACCAAATGTACACTTTTTTACTGCAGGGCTGAATCTATTAAAAAAATTTGGACCCGTACATATCATGGTAAATGAACCTTGTTTTAAAGGGTTTGAAGGGTGCATGATTCATGAGGTTTTCGGTCCTCATCCCATTGAAAGTCCTTCCCTACACATAAAAGCGATCGACCCTGTAACCTCTGCTTGTGATGTCCTTTGGTCTCTTGACCTCTACGATGTACTACAAATTGGGTCGGTGGCTGCCCAGGGAGTTGTTTTTTCTGAAAAAATCATTGCCCTATGCGGAGAGGCCATCGCCCAAAATGAACGTACACTCATAAAATCTACAAAAGGGGCAAATCTTTTCGATCTTTCCAATAAATCCAAAAACCTCATTGCAGGTGATCCTCTTACAGGGGAACTTAATAGAGAACATCTGAGAGAAAAAGATACCGTGATCGTTGGATTTATTCCTAATGAAGCCTCTGAAATACTTCCTTTTTTAAAGCTTGGATGGAATAAGCAGACGGTATCAAATACCTATCTTGGGGGTCTATTTAAAAAATTTAGAAAGCTTAGTCCTTCACAAAATCTAGGTGGCGAAGAAAGACCTTTTATCATTAAAGATATTTATCAAAAACATCTCCCATTCAATGTGTATATTGAGCCGCTTATCAAAGCGTTGCTTGCAAAGGACTTTGATCTAGCTATAAAACTTGGTTTTCTTGATATTGATTCTAAAGACCTTGCGCTTGCAGAATATCTTTGTCCTTCTAAAATTCCGCTGATGAGTCTTTTTGAGGAGGGGAAAAAAGCTTATGCACTGTCGATAAAATAAGTGCAATAATTGATGGGGAGTATTAGAATAAAGAACTACTAAAGGATCGATTATGGATGTAAAACACGAACATTTCACTGAAGATGAGAAAAAATTATTGGAAAACTATGTAACCAACACAAATCGAACTGTGTTTGTTTTAAGAAATCTTCCAGAGGTGGTCAAAGGTGCCTTGTTTTCACGCTACTCAAGATCTACTCTTGATTTAAGATCTTTGCTTATTAAAGATTTTATTTCAAAAGAAGAGATGCTTTTTTCAAAAATGACAGGTACTGTAACAGAGCAACAATCAGAGGCTATCACAAAGGCTCAAAATTTCTACGATAGAATCTTAGATGGTTATGGTGATGACTCAATAGGGGAATTAGGTTCAGCTCATATGGCATTTGAAAATATTTCAATGCTTGCAGCAAAGGCTATTGAAGATCCAAGAATTGGGGGATCCCCTCTTGAAAAATCTACCCGCTATGTCTTTTTTGATCAAAAAGTGGATGATAAATACTCTTACTTTAGAGAGCCTGTGATTATGGCAACTGCTTATAAAGAGATCTATCTGAACACCTGTGATATGCTATTTGATACTTATAGTACATTAATTCCAAAGCTTACCGATGAAATTGGCAAAACCTTTCCTCATGACCCAACTATCTCAAAAGGGGCTTACAATGCAGCTTTACGCGCTAAAGTATTAGACTGTTTACGCGGTCTATTGCCGGCATCTACCTTGACAAATATGGGTGTATTTGGGAATGGACGGTTTTTTGAAACTTTATTACAAAAACTATCTGTTAATAATTTAACAGAGCTCTCAACCTTATCAAAACAAAGTTTTGAAGAATTAAGTAAAGTAATCCCTTCTTTTGTACGAAGAAGTGAAGAAACCCATCATCATAATATTGCCTATCAGAAATTTATGACAGCTATGAGTGAAGATCTTATAGATCTTGGAGCCACCTTCCCTGCAGTTTCTGAAAACATCTCTTCGCCCACTGTCAAATTAATTAAATCAACTGAAAATGCGCCTTTAGATGTGGCTGCAGCATTAATTTTCCCATACTGTAATGGTACGTTCTCTGCAATAAAAAAGCGCCTTTCTAAAACAAACAATGATGAAATCCAAGCAATTTTAGAAAAAGGGTGGAAGCATAGAACAAATAGACGGCATAAATCCCCCCGAGCTTTAGAACATGCCGAATTTACCTTTGAAATCACGGCAGATTATGGAATTTATCGTGACTTACAAAGACATAGAATGCTCACTCAAGAAAAGCAGCTCCTTTCCTGCCGTTTAGGCTATTATGTTCCACAAGAAATCAAAGGAACGGAAATGGAGAAAACGTATATTAATGCTCTTGAGAAAGCAAAAATTGCTTATACAACTATTTCTAAAGATCTTCCTGAAGAAGCTCAATATATTGTCCCATTGGCTTATAATATAAGGTGGTATTTTCATATAAACCTAAGGGGGCTTCAGTGGTTATGCGAGCTTAGATCACAGCCTCAAGGTCACACTTCCTATCGAAAAGTGGCTCAAGAGTTATGCCATCAAGTAATGATGGCCCACCCTGAATTTAAGGAGTTTTTTGGCTTTGTAGATTTTGAAGGCCATAGCCTTGGTAGACTTAATCAAGAAATTCGTAATGAGAAAAAGAAATTAAACGTCGGCTTATTAACCACATAGTAATTTTTATGAAAAAGCAACCTACAGGCAGTATATTTGGGGCCTCTTTGCTCATCACAGGTAGCTGTGTTGGAGCAGGCATGTTAGGGCTTCCTATTCTTACAGGATTTGCAGGACTTATCCCTTCTATGTTTATGTTCATCCTTGCATGGGGATTGATGACAGCAACAGCCCTATTGCTTGTTGAAACTGGCAGTTGGTTTAAGCATGACAGTAATTTTGCAACGATGATTGGATCATTACTTGGAGATTTTGCTAAGTCTTTATGCTATATCTTTTATTTATCTCTTTTTTATTCCTTACTTGTTGCCTATATCTCAGATAGCGGTATTCACGCTTCTTCTTTACTAGAGGCTATTTATCAAGGAAATGTAAAACCGTGGGTTGGCAGTACTTTTTTTGTCTTAGTGTTTGGTTGGATCGTCTATTTAGGGACAAAACCGGTAGATCTACTTAATAGAGCATTAATGGTGATAAAAGTTGCTGCATTTTTTGCCTTTATCGTTTTCAGTGTTCATTTAATCGAGAGTAAAAATCTTACCTATACAAACCTTTACTATACATTTTTCCCACTACCCATTTTAGTGATTTCCTTTGGATTTCATAATATGATCCCCACCATCACAAACTACTTATCTGGAGATATTGCAAGAGTTAAACGATCCATCTTTCTAGGCTCTTTGATGACATTAACCATTTACCTTCTATGGCTTTTTATCACCTTAGGATCAATCCCGGTATCAGGTGATATAAGCGTTAAATCCAGCTACTTTAGTGGTTTTGATGCTGCAAAAACTATGGAACTGATCTATCCAGGGCTAAAGGTAGCAGCCTCCACCCTTGCCTTTTCAGCAATTTTAACCTCTTTTTTAGCTCAGTCGATAAGTGTTGCACATTTTTTATCTGATGGCTTTAAGATTAGCTCTTCCAGGCGTACCCCTATTGGGATCATCTTACTAACCTTTATTCCACCTCTCATTATTGCTCAAACTTACCCTTCCATCTTTTTTAAAGCCTTAAACTTTGGTGGGATCATTGCAGTGATTTTATTTGGGATTTTCCCAGTATTTATGGTTTATAAAGGAAGATATCTTGAAAATAGATGGTCGGTATATCAGCTTTTTGGCGGAAAATGGACCTTGCTTGTCATAACCTTTTTTTCCTTATTCATTATCGCCTCTCAAATACTTCATCATATGGGTATAGAAATTTTTCCACTACCTTAAAAAGAGGATACAAAGTATCCTCTTTTTAATAGGTGAAATATGAAACTACTGTTGGCGACAGCAAACTTACATAAAATTTTAGAATTAAAAGCGATCCTAAAAGGGGTTTTTCAAAAAATTGATCTTTACACACTTCGAGACTTTAAAGACTACACCCCCCCTGAAGAAGTAGCTGAAACATTTGAAGGAAATGCTGAATTAAAAGCAGTAAGTGCTGCAAAATTTACCGGTATGTTAACCCTTGCTGATGACTCAGGATTGGTCGTTCCAGCATTAAATGGAGCTCCAGGAATTTTTAGCAGAAGGTATGCAGGAGCTAATGCAACAGCTAAAGACAACCAAGAAAAACTTTTATCTGATATGGAAGATTTAACCGGAGATAAAAGAAATGCCTATTACAATTGCACCCTATGCTTAACAAGGCCCGATAAAATTATCAAAATAGTGTCGGGTATTTGCGAAGGAAGAGTTGTTGAGGCTAGCAAAGGTGCCGGAGGTTTTGGTTACGACTCTATTTTTTTAAAACACGATTACAATCATACATTTGCTGAAATTACAGATGATATTAAACTAAAGATCTCGCATAGGAGAAGGGCGTTTGAAAAACTTAAACTTACTTTAGAAGCAGAGTTTCAGTGTACTATATCATAGACGGTTATAATCTATTTTTTCAATTGTCTGAAAAAAATCCTTCCGTCGAAAATAGACAAAATTTTGTAGGGCTAATTTCCACCCTCATGAAAAAGGCAAATCTTGAAGGGGAGATGATTTTTGATATGCCCATTCATCATGAAACAAGCTATGCCCACAGTAATGAAGCCCCGCCTCTAACCATCGTCTATGCCCCATCTGCCCTTGAAGCCGATGATTTAATCGTGGAAAAGCTCTACGCAATCAAACAGCCCAAAAATTATACCATTGTCACCTCTGATAGAGCGCTCATTCAAAAAGTAAAAGAGCTAGAGGCAAATGTAATAGGGTCTGCTGCCTTTTTTTCATTACTGCAAAAGAAAAACAAAGTTTGCTCAAAAAATAAAAAACCTGTTAAAGAGTCCACCTCTCAAATTGATCGACTATTAATTATCTTCCTACGCAGGTTTCAGGATGAAAACGAATAAAGCGGTAGGGCTTAGTAATCAACTCTTTACGTCTATCCCACTTGGAAATTATTACCCCATCAATTTCTCTTGATTCAATCACCAACCCATCCCCTAAATAGATCAAAACATGTCCTTTAAAGACAATTAAATCAAGCGGGCAAAGATCCTCTACTACTTCTCCAAACTCCATCAACTCTTTCGTATTTCTTGGCGTATGCCCACCGGTAACAAAATATAAAAGTCCAGAGCAATCAATGCCGTAAAGATTTGTATTTCTACTATAAAAAGGGATAGATCCTAATGGAAGATTTAGGTTTATCTTTTCGGTAATGTTTCCACCTAGTAAGTAGGGCATTTTTGGAAAATTCATTAATCTTTGAATAATTTGAGTTAAGGGGGCAATAGGCGGCTTTTCATCTGCGCTGCCATCTTCTAAAAAAGTGGTAAGAGTATATAAAGGTAAAGGACTCAAATAATCAGGGCAATACACTTCTGTAACCCCCTGGCTTTCATCGCAGATAACTATTTCACGTTTTGGGAAAATAATTGTTTCTAGGATGCGCATGTGAAATGTTTCATCTACCTGGGCATGTTCTAAACGATGCAAAAAATCTGGTACATTAAATAATGGGGTGAAAACAGCTGTTCTAAACATTTAGCCTCTTTTGTCAAAATATATTAGTTTTTATTGAATTTATCAATATTTTTCTCATTATTTCTTGATCTATAATTTACACTCTGTATAATACTAAAACACATTCAAAAGGGATTTTCATGAAAACAAAGTTGTTCAACTATTTATTTGTCTCGTTATTTCTAACCCTTCTATCTTGCAGTAAAGATGTAAGTGACAAAAAAAGCTCTTCCTCTTCTAAAGTCACCATTAATATTCAAGAAGAGCCATCTACTTTAGATCATAGAAAGGCAAGGCTAATGTTTGATTACAACACGATCCGATCCTTTAATGATGGTTTATTCCGCACAGGTAAAGAGGGAAAAGCCGCTCCTGCAATTGCTGAAAGTTATACCGTATCTAATGATATGAAAACATACGTTTTTAAACTTAAAAAGGCAAAGTGGTCAAATGGGGTAGCCCTTTCAGCGCATGATTTTATCTATTCTTGGAAATCTGCACTAAATAAAAATTTCCCAGCGCCAAATGCCGCTTTATTATTCCCTATAAAAAATGCAAAAGAAATTAAAGAGGGTGCTTTACCAGCAAGTATGCTTGGGGTGCACGCAGATGGGGATTTAACATTGGTGGTAGAGCTTGAAAGGCCTGTTCCTTTTTTTATTGACTTGCTCACATTACCCATCTATTTTCCATTAAACGAATTTGTCGATCAAGCTCATTCAGATTGGTCACTCAGTGCAGAACATTATGTTTGCTCTGGTCCATTTAAAATGGTTGATTGGAAGCATAAAAATGAAATTTTAGCGGTAAGAAATGAACACTATTGGGATAGGGATCAAGTAAAAATCGAAAACATGACCATGGTGATGGTTGATCCAGTGACCGCCTTTAGCATGCAACAAAATGGCGAGCTATCATGGGTTGGAGCACCTTACTCAAACCTTCCTCCAGAGGCTCTTGAAATGCTAAAAGCGAATAAAACTCTTCAAAAGAACCCCTTTCTTGCTACAAATTGGATTCGCACAAATACCAATTTTACTCCACTTAATAACAAAGATTTTAGACACAGCTTAGCATTTGCCATAAATCGTAATGATATTACCCAGCACGTTTTACAAGGGGAAGCAACAGTTGCTACCGGTATTGTTCCTATTTCAATGGGAATTCAAGAAAAGCCGTATTTTACTGATAATGATGAAAAAAAGGCAGTGGAACTTTTAGTTAGTGCATTGAAACAAATGAATTTAACTAAAGAAACACTACCCCTACTTAAGCTAACCTATGCTTGCACAGAGAATAATGAAAAAGTAGCCACCGCTATTCAAGACAATTGGAGAAAAATATTGGGGATAAAAGTTATCTTAGATCCAGTTGAATCAAAAGTTTATATTGATAAAATAGGGAAAGGTGATTATCAACTCGCTTGCGGAAGATGGGGCGCTGATTTTAATGATCCAATAAGCTTTTTGGATGTGTTTAAAACACGTTCTAGTGGAACAAATAATACTGGTTGGGAAAGCCCTGACTATATTTCTGCCATTGAAGATACCTACAAATTTATGGATTTTGACAAACGAAAATCAGGTCTTGCAAAAGCTGAGCAGATCTTAATGGATGATATGCCTGTAATCCCTGTGTACCATTTCACAATGCTACATGTGCAAGATGCCTTATTAAAAGACGTTATTTTAACTCAATGTGGTGAAATTGATTTTAAATATGCCTATTTCAATAAGTAAGCGTATTCCTCTTACCTAAGGTGTAATAGTATTGATGTGATGAACTTTCGACGATTAAAAAACCTTACCTATTTTCTACTGCTGGTTACACCTTTACTCTTAACATCGTGCTCTCCGTATAAAAAGCGGATCTGCATAAATATTCAAGCTGCGCCCATGACTCTTGATCCCCGAAGGGCTTGTGTGTTTAGGGATGTAAATCTTATTCGAACGTTTAATGAGGGTCTTTTCAGGATAGATCGATCTGGTACAAATGCAAAAGCTATTGCAGAGATCTGCTTTCTTTCTACAGATCAAAAAACCTATGTAATCACGTTAAAAAAGACCTTCTGGTCAAATGGCGATCCACTCACCTCTCATCACTTCGTTAATGCTTGGAAAAGCTCTTTAAGCGCTGAAAATCCCTCTCCAAATGCGGCTTTATTCTTCCCCATAAAAAATGCAGAGGCGATAAAAAATGGGACGATGGATCCAGAAAGCCTTGGGGTATATGCAAGTGATGATTATTCCTTAGTGATAGAGCTAGAAAGGCCTACCCCCTATTTTACAGAGTTATTATCTCTTCCAAACTTTTTCCCTATTCATAACTCTATGGAACATGGAGAATTAATTTGGATTAACAATGAGGCAGACTATATATGTAACGGTCCATTTAAAATTCATTCTTGGGAACAGGGTAAAAGGATTTTAGCGAAAAAAAATCTCTATTATTGGGATAAAGAGTCGGTAAAAACAGAGCAATTAACTATGGTAATGGTAAATCCTAAAACTGCTTTTAAGTTATTTAAATCTCATCAATTACATTGGATAGGGGCCCCTTACTCTCATATCCCAATGGATAAAATTGCTGCTAATACCAAGAGTAAATTGTTAAATAGAAAGTGTTTAAATGCCACTTATTTAATTAGATTGAATACTGAAATTTATCCATTAAACAATAAATTATTCAGAAATAGTCTAGCTTTTGGTATCAACCGAAAAGATCTTGTCGATTATGTTTTGGATTTTACGGCAGAAATTGCTACAAGCTTTGTCCCTCCTTCCATGCTCGTAAATAAAACTGTCTATATTGAAGATGGGGATGTCTTAAAAGCTCAACACTTTTTGGATCAATCCTTACTAGAGCTTGGAACCACAAAAAATGCTTTACCTATTTTAAAGCTCATCTACCCTGAAAAAGAGAGAAAACATAAAATCGCCCTTGCTGTACAAGATAGTCTTCGCAAAACCCTTAATATTCATATAGAATTAGAGCCTGTTAATTTAAAGGACTACATTATAAGGATTCATAATAAAGACTATCAACTAGCTTTAGGAGGATGGTCTGCAGAGTATCGTGATCCTATTAGCTTTTTAGATGTTTTCAAAACCAAAAGCAATGGCTCAAACAATACTGGATGGGAAAGTCAAGAGTACATAAAGGCGTTAGAAGATAGCTATCTTTCTACAAAACCTATGCAACGAATAGAAAGTTTAGTAGAGGCTGAAAGTATCCTTTTAAACGAAATGCCCTTGATCCCTCTTTATCAC
>CAMCSI010000030.1 GCA_945877885.1 Chlamydia trachomatis | reverse complement strand
CTAGAATGTACTTCAAAAATTATGATAGCTAGGCTAAGGCAGGGTAATTTAAGCGATGCCCTGATTTTTTAAGGACGTACATTTTTTGCACTATATTTTCAAAAAGGCGCAATTAATAACCATTTATAAAAAATGAAATTTCAGAAGGGTGTTAGTAACAAATGAAAAAAATGGCCAGAGCCGGAATTGAACCGGCGACACAAGGATTTTCAGTCCTCTGCTCTACCAACTGAGCTATCTAGCCGAGTAAAAAAGTTAAAAAAACTCTTTTCCACAGTCTCTTAGATGAAACTGACAAAAGTATAGCTGAATTGTTGTATTTATGACAAGAATCAATTTTTAAAAATTATTCTATCAATAGACTTCTTTAGTAGGTCGTTTGGATCATATGCATATCTTTTATGATATTTGTTGCCTCAATCATCTGCAAATCATTTTTGCCATAGAGAGCTTCGCGCTTTTCTTCACGCGTTTGCCCTTTTTTGGTACCAAGAGTTCCAAGATTACTGATAAACGCTTGGTAATTCTTGTTATTTGCAATTCTTTGCTGGCTATTTTCTCTAAGGCGAGGAAGCATCACTTCAAAAGCTGTCTTTTTTCGAGAGCTATTGTATTCAAAGATTTCACGAACTTCTGGGTGGAGTCCATGCCTTTTATGCAAATCACCCGATGGGAGCGCAAACAAATTATGTCTTTCCCCAATTCTTTGTTTTGCATATTGAGAAGGTACAATGATATCTGCGCTCACCCCTTTAAGCTGGGTAGAGTAGCCTGAGATCGTATAATATTGCCCTACTGTCACTTTGTACTTATATTCGCTTTGCCCATCTGTGATGGTTTGAAACTGAATAGATCCTTTTCCATAGGTTTGCTCATCCCCTGCAATAATTGCAACCCCTACATCTTTAAGCGATTGAGCTAAAATTTCTGCAGCAGAGGCTGAATATTTTGAGGTTAAAATAACAAGAGGACCCATATAGGTGATGTGCGGGTCAAACTCTTTTGAAAAGCGCACTTGATCATCTCGAAATTTGGCAATAACCACCGTTTCCTTTTTACTAAACAGGGCAATTGATTTAACAGCTTCGTTAAAAAAGCCGCCAAGATTTTTTCTCATGTCAATTACCACCCCATAAAGCGGTTTTTGACGGCGCAGTTCTAAAATAGTTTTTTTAAGATCATGGGCAAGGGCGCCTCCCTCAAAATCGTTATAAAAAGTATCCACTCGAAGTTTTACGATTTGCCCATCTAAAAAGGGTTCAACGTCCACTAAAATCTTATCTTTCTTCATGGTGATTCTTTCACCGGTGAGTTTTATCATTTTTTGCTCACCTGATTTTGATTTTAAATGAAGTACGATTTGAGAACCTTCTTTAACGGTCAAAAGCTCCATCACTTTTTTAAATCCAATATTTGTGGTATCTACCCCATTTACAAATAAAATCGTGTCTCCTGCTTCAATTTTGTCACAGCGCTCAGCAGGACCGCCCTGCACAACCCCTGAAATGGTGGGCCCATCGATATCATCATTCACGTAAATACCAATTCCTTCAAACCTACTTTTAAGATGGGCATTGATATTATCTATTTCATCATTTCCGTAAATCATGGAATGGGCATCTAAGCTTGAGGCGATCATTTTTGAAACAGTGAGAGGATAATCTTGTTTGGAAAGACATTTTTCTTCATGTTCTTGTAGTCTGTTTTCAAAAAAATCTAACACACGAGCTTTATCTTCATAAGTTAACGTTGTAATCGATCGGCTATCTGCATACCCTTTTAATTGACTAACCATATAAATAGTGATATTTTTTTTAATTACTTCTCTGGATTCGGGAGCTCCCTTTGGAGCTTCTATCCACACCGTATTAATATCAATTGTTTCATTTAAAATTTCAGCTCTCACCGAGGCTCTCAATTGTCTACATCTTTTTACTGAAAACTCAAAATCTTGACGGATAGAGGTATAGGTTTTAAATGATCCTGTCTCATATTCTTTAACCATAGCCGAGGAAACATCCTTGTATTTATCCCTTTCACTTTGTAAAAAATAAAAGGCTACTGGGTCAAACGAGGAAAGTATTTTACTTACTGATCGCTGTGCCACTGTCTCATTATAGGAATCAAATAATACATGATAGGCAAACATTTTTTCATTTATAGTTTTTACATCATTAAAATCTAACGATTTAGCAAACACTGAAGCACAGACTGTAAAAAACCATAAAACCTTTTGCATCCTAGACCCCTTTAAAATCCGGACACTATCAAAACTTTTTTTTATTGAACACCACTAATTCACTAAATCCTCTAAGATCGGGGAGTAAATTCACTTTTTTTACTATTTGATTTGCATTAATCACATCCATTTGATATAGTTCTTTGTAAATTTTTGAAATAAATAAAGGAGATAGGCCTCTATGCCTACGCTAAATCAACTGATCAGAAAGCCTAGAACAAAGGCTAAAGTTAAATCTAAATCACAAGCATTAAAGAGATGTCCTCAAAGAAGAGGCGTTTGCCTTCAAGTGAAGACTCAGACTCCAAAAAAGCCTAACTCTGCGCTTAGAAAAGTGGCAAGGGTTAAACTTTCTAATGGAATCGAAATTTCTGCTTATATCGGCGGTGAGGGTCATAACCTTCAAGAGCACAGCATGGTTCTTGTTCGTGGTGGTAGAGTTGCTGACCTTCCAGGGGTTAGATATCACATAGTTCGTGGTGCATTAGATTGTGCAGCTGTTAAGAACAGAAAACAGGGACGCTCAAAATACGGCGCGAAAAAAGGAAAATAATATTCACCACAAGTAATGGGGTTAAGGAAAAACTATGTCAAGAAGAAGAAAAGCTGAAAAACGACCTGTAGAGCCAGATTATAAGTACGGCAACGAAGAGGTAACAAAATTCATCCGTAAAGTTATGCTTGATGGTAAGAAATCACTTGCCACAAAAATCGTTTACAATGCAATTGAAAAATTTAGCTCTAGAGTGAATGCAGCAGGCAAAGAAAGTGAACTTGATGCTTTTTTAAAAGCATTAGAAAATGCATCTCCACACGTTGAAGTTAAATCAAGAAGAATTGGTGGAGCAACCTACCAAGTTCCAATTGAAATCAATCCAAGCAGAAAACTCTCACTTGCAATGAAATGGGTAATTGGATATTCAAAGAAAAAAGCTGGAAGATCAATGATTGATGGACTTGCTCAAGAATTACAAGATTGTTACAATGGTCAGGGAGCTTCAGTCAAAAAACGTGACGAAGTACATAGAATGGCAGAGGCTAACAAAGCATTTGCTCATTACAAGTGGTAAAGATCAATTAGCGTCATAAATGATGCTAATTTTTTGCTACGTAGCTCGTAGATCGTGATAAGTAAAAACTTATCATTAGAACAGGAATTAAAGATGTAGCTTTGTTACATCGAGGAAAATGGTCTATTCAAAGCCGCAATAGATGTGAAAATTGAATAGAGAAAAAGAAAAAGGACACAAAAGATATGGCAAGAGGCGAGAAGGACCAAATACAAAACCTAAGAAACATTGGTATCATGGCTCATATTGATGCAGGAAAGACAACTGTAACTGAGCGAATTTTGTTCTATACTGGTAAATCACATAAAATCGGTGAAGTGCACGAAGGTGCTGCGACTATGGACTGGATGGTTCAAGAGCAAGAACGTGGTATTACAATTACCAGTGCTTGTACTACGGTTTACTGGGGCGATTCCAAAATTAATATTATTGACACTCCAGGACACGTAGACTTTACTATTGAAGTAGAGCGCTCTTTACGAGTACTAGATGGTGCAATTGCAGTGTTTTCTGCTGTAGATGGTGTTCAGCCTCAATCCGAAACTGTTTGGAGACAAGCAAATCGTTATAAAGTTCCAAGGATTGCTTTTATCAATAAGATGGATAGAGTGGGTGCAGATTATGATATGTGCATCGAAACTATGAGAGATAAACTTGGCGCAAATGCAATTGCTATGCACATTCCAATTGGCTCTGAGGGCGAATTTGAAGGAATGGTTGACATTGTAACTATGAAGGCGTTTCACTTTAAATCTGAAAAAATTGGTGATGACTACGAAATTCATGAAATCCCTGCTAATTTATTAGATAAAGCAAAAGCTCTAAGAGCTGCTCTTCTTGATGAACTTGCAACAATTGATGATTCAAATGAAGAATTCATGATCAAAGTGCTTGAAAATCCAGATGCGTTAACACCTGCTGAGATCAACAAAGTAATTAGAAAAGGTGTTTGCGAACTTAAGATGTTCCCTGTTCTATGTGGTACAGCTTTTAAAAACAAAGGCGTGCAACCCCTTCTAGATAATATTGTTTCTTGGTTACCTTCCCCTGTTGACCGAGGTGTAATCAGAGGCTTTGATGCTGAAGGTAAAAACGAATTTGAGCTACAACCGCAAGATGATGAAAAACTTGCAATGCTTGCTTTTAAGATCATGACCGATCCATACGTGGGCCGTTTAACATTTGTTAGAGTCTATTCTGGAACAATTAAAAAAGGTATGGCTTTATATAATTCGACAAAAGGGAAGAAAGAGAGAATTTCAAGACTTCTTGAGATGCATGCAAATGAGCGTAAAGATAAAGATGAGTTCTATACAGGTGATATTTTAGCTGTAATTGGTTTAAAACAATCAACAACTGGAGATACTCTTTGTTTAGAGGATGCACCGTTAATTCTTGAGAAGATGACTTTTCCTGAGCCAGTTATTTCTATGGCGATTGAACCAAAATCAAAACCTGACAGAGAGAAATTATCTGTGGCCTTAAATGCTCTTTCTGAAGAAGATCCAACATTTAGAGTATCTACAAACGAAGAGACTGGTCAGACAATTATTGCTGGTATGGGAGAGCTTCACCTTGATGTGTTAAGAGATCGTATGATCCGTGAGTTTAAGGTAGAGGCAAATGTGGGCGCTCCAGAGGTGTCTTACAGAGAGGCTCTTACTGAATCTATCAAGCATGAACAAAAATACATTAAGCAATCAGGTGGACGTGGTCAATATGCTCACGTAGTTATTGAAATTGAACCAAATGAGACTGGAAAAGGTAACGAAGTGGTGAGTAAGATCGTCGGCGGAGTGATTCCTAAAGAATACATTAACTCTTGTATCAAGGGTATTGAAGAAGCTCTTGGTGCAGGTGTGCTTGCTGGTTATCCTCTTGTGGATGTGAAGGTTGCAATTGTCTTTGGATCTTACCATGAGGTGGATTCAAGTGAGATGGCCTTTAAGATTTGTTCTCAAATGGCTTTAAGAGAAGGGGCGAGAAAATGTAGTCCTATGATCTTAGAACCAATCATGAAAGTATGTGTAAGAACACCTGAGGCTTCTTTAGGAGATGTCATTGGTGACTTAAATAGACGCCGTGGAAAGATTTTAAATCAATCTCAAGTGGGTAAAACTGGAGAGATTGAATCTGAAGTTCCATTATCACAAATGTTTGGATATTCAACAGACATTAGATCGATAACATCAGGAAGGGGTGAATTTACAATGGAGCCTAGTCATTTTGAAAAAGTGCCGAAAGCTGTACAAGATAAAATAGTTAAAACGACGACATAAGGAGCGAGCTAAACATGGCAGTAGCTAAAAAACAAAAAATACGAATTCGTCTTAAAGGTTATGACCATAAGATCCTGGATAGTGCATCCTCTGAAATAGCTGAAATTGCTAGACGTTCTGGTGCTGTAGTAATTGGACCAATTCCATTACCAACAAAAATCGAGAAACAAACAGTTCTTCGATCACCACACGTTCACAAGAAATCTCGTGATCAGTTTGAAATGAGAACACATAAGCGCATGATTGATATCTTAAGCCCTACTGCAGACACTGTAGAGCGTTTAAGAAAACATTCACTAGCAAGTGGTGTAGATATCGCTATCACAACTTCTTCGTAAGACAAATTTTGTAAATAAGTTAAGGGCAATCATTAAAGATGATTGCCTTTTTTGTTTCATTAACTCATCTCACTCTATTTTCAAAGATGTGTAACGCATTTTTTTGTGTCTTTGTGCTTTCTAGCAAGCTTTGCTTGCGAGTGGTTCAAAATCTATAAAGTTAAAACTTGTTGGTTAATGAATATTTTTGTAACATAAGTCTTTTAAAGGATTAAATTTATGAATAGTGCATTATCTATTTTCTTTTTTAAAAATATATTTTTAACTCCTTTACTTGCTTGGGGCACTATGTATGGATTTATTGGATTCACAAGAGCTCTAAATTTTTCCTCTATCAAAAAAATAAAAAAGCTTAAAGTAATTGGATTGCTAATCCTATTTTACTGCTCTATTCCAATTTTTTATAAAAACAACTTTTCCTTTTCTCCACTATTTGATTTATTAAAGGAGCTAACCTCAAGCCTGCTGTTAGGATTGATTTGGACATGGATTTTATTAGAGTTTTCCGAAGCCATTGGACATCCTTTGAAAAATCCAAGGATTTTCTATTTATGGACGTTGATTTCCATCATGGCTTTTGGGATATTTTCTATCACTCGATAACCTTAACCTGAGCTTTTTTTTCTAAAAATTTCTTCTTCTTTAATCCAATATTTTATATTACCTTGCCTAAGATGAGTCACTAAGGCTATTATTTAATCATGAAAACCATTTTTATACTTATTAATCTTTTTACTTTAGCTTTTGCAAGGCCAAAGGTTTTACATCTTACTTTTCACGAAGGGTGCGCAGGTGAGGTTGCCTATCTTTGCAAGATGTTTGATCTAGAATTAGACACCTGGAACATTCTTCAGCAACCAAACGGTTTTTTAGATCCAATAGCCCCCGCAAAGTCCAACTATCTCATGCTTCATGATAAAGCAGAGCGCATTTTTCAAAAGCATAAAGAAACCTTTGAGAGCTATGATCTTATCATTACATCTGATATCTCCCCTCTTTCAAGAATTTTTTTACAAAATAACTGGAAAAAACCCTTGCTAATTTGGGTATGTAATCGATTTGATATAAACACAAGATGTTCTGGATTTAAGGAATTTCCAGATGCCGAATACTTAAAGCTATTTCAGGAAGCTGGTAATTTAGAAAATGTAGAAATTGTTGGTTATGCTAACTTTGAAAAGGTTCATGCAGAGAAAAACCGAGCCATCACATCGATTAAAACTACTATCCCACCTACCGGGATGAGTGAAGTGACAAAAGGGTATCACAAAATTCCTGAGCATCTAAAAAAGGAAGATCATTTTTTTGTTAGAAACTACATTAATGAAAAATCTCTAGCTTTAACCAGAAAGCTTAAGGAGCTAGGGATGGATTGCTACTGTGGGACCTATGCAGGAAGTGTTGATCTAAAGGACTTTAAGGGGATGATTCATGTTCCTGGCGTGATGGGAAACTTTCACCTTTGGGAAAATATCCATCAGGGGATCATTCACTTTATTCCTGCAAAAACATTTTACGAAACCTTATACACCAGCAGAAAAATAAAGCTTTGGGATTGGTGTAACCCAACTAGCCGCACCTCCTATCTACCGATAGATGAGGTATTTGCTAACTGCGATTGGTATAATGAGAAACTTTCTCCCCTCTTTATTTTTTTCGATTCCTTTGAAGATCTTAAGCAAAAAACTGAGGAAATAGATTATGCCACAAAAAAAGAAGCCATTATTTTCTGGCATAGAAAGCATGTTCTTTATTGTTTAGATTCATGGGCCCCCATATTTAATCGATTACTAGGAACGGAGCTAAAAACCTTTACCTGGGAAGGGGATGAAATCAACGCCTATTCTGTTCGATCATAGTTGTGATGAGAGATGAAATCATACACAGTAGGATATTTGTGTAGTAAGGATTTTGCATTTTGCTTTAATTTTACCTCTCTTTTAATACACAGCTCAGGGTAAAAGTGCAAACAATAGTGGTAATAGATCATGTATTCTGACGCTCCTGCGTAAAATCCTCTGCCATTTGGTCTTTCAGACCCCTTAACAATATTACAAAAGACTTTCCATAGTGGCTTACCATGAAGAGTCTCAACTTTTGAAAAAAGATTTTCTAAAATATCCTTTGAAAAGACCATATGGTGCACTACAGGATTTTCGTGCATATTCACCGAAGAGAGCTCCGGTACAAACTCCCTCATATGCGTGTAATAAGGTGTTAAATTGCAGTTTTTTTTTAAATAATCTAGGTAGACTCTATCCTCTTCCACAAATTCCATAGAATGGGTAGGAACAGTATCGGCATCCATAATTAAAAAATGTTGAGAAAGTCCTTCTTCTACTTTTGCTACGTAAAACTTAAGCAATTGTTGATAATACCATCCTCGTCGAACATGGTTACCAATCCCCCCTTTTCCTCCAAGTTCATTTCCTACATCCTCAATACTAAAAGGAAAAAGCTTTTCATCTATCCAATGGGCTCGATCTGTTAAAGGTTCTTTTGAAATTACATAAATCTCTTCAGCATCGGTAATGTAATTTTGTAATTTATCAATCACAATATTTAAAGCGCCAGCATCTTTTTTATGAACAGGTATAACAATATCTAATCCAAATAGAGAAACCAATCCAAAAATCATTAATATAGTAAACTTCATTATCTACCTTACCTTTAGTAAAGGTAACAATATAGAATAAAATAAAATAATCGAAAAGTAATTTTAAATTTGATCTGCGTCTAGTGCCTGAGGACGCTCTTCCACACGGAGCACTTTACCTACAACAATCCCATTTTTGATGTAAAAATAATAGTAGCGAGCCTCTATTATTTCGTCCTCCAAAGAGATACGTTCTATGTAGGTGAAAATTTCTGTTCCATCATCTTTTAATTCAATGGAAACTGGCGGGCCAAATGCCTGAAGGATTTGCTCCCTAGTTTCCCCATCTTGCACTTGTAGATAACTTCCCATAGTAACTACAGGGCTAGATCTTAAAGCGCACCCGCTTACATAAAAAAGGAGCGCAATAATCATACAAAGCTTAGGAAGGAACATTTTCATAACTTGTAAGCCTTCCTTTAATTTTTGTACGCATTGAAGATTCTGTGACATATTCTCCAAAAAAGACTAACTCTCCATCCTTTTTAAGTTCAATGGATTCATAGCCGTGAAAGAGTCCATCAGAGCTTACTACATCCCAACCGATGAAATTATCTTTAAAAAATCCAGCTCCTTCCACATGACCCCAGTTTACACCTGCAATAAGCATGTGAAATTTGTTATTTCTATGCATGGTAAGGGTGTAAAAATTTTCCATCGCTTCCTCTGAGCTATCCATCTTAATTAGGGTAGAAAACTCTAGGATTGGACTTTTTTCATTTACATTTTTCATGATAATTTTCATCACCATAGGATAAGTTTCATTTTCATCTTCGATGACAATGGTCCCTTCCCCTATCCAACGATCCTTTCTGAAAAAATCAAGATACTTCAAAATGTAAACCTTCTTGCATATATGCTTTGCAAAAGCCCTAAAGCGATAAACGTTGCTATCACAGAAGAGCCTCCGTATGTTACTAAAATTAAAGGCACTCCGGTAATTGGTAAAAATCCACACATCATCCCAATATTTATGATCACATGCATCGCAATATAGATCGCAATTCCAGATGCAAGCAACCGACCAAAGTAGTCCCTTGCAACTCCTGTTACCTGAAAGCTAAAATAAATTAAACTAAAAAATAGCAAAAGGAGTAATAAAGATCCTACAAGGCCATATTCTTCAGCAAAAGCGGGAAAAACAGAGTCTGTAAATCCGTAGGGAAGAAATTTATTTCCAGTATATTCACTTTTCAAAAAGCCACTTCCAAAGTAATGGCCGAGCCCAATTGCCGTCTGGCCCGCTTTTTGATGAAAGGTGTCTGGGTTTAATCGCTCATATTGGTATTCCTTCATCACTTTTGTAAATACAGGCCGCATATCTTCATGAGAAAAAATTCCCATAAAAATTGATAGTACAAAACTTAAGACTAAAATACCAATGACACATAACACTCGAAGAATACGCCCATCGATACCCCCAATATAAAACATAGATAGCGCTATGGGACAAAGCACTAAAGCTGTACCTAAATCTGGCTGCTTTAAAATAAGCACAAAAGGGATAAAGACAATTAAAGAGCCTTTCACAAAGGTTGAAAACCTCTTCACCCCTTCCATATTTCTTTCCAAATACCAACTAAGGGTCAAAACCACTACAAGCTTTGCAATTTCTGAAGGTTGCAGATCAAATGGCAAAAAGGGTAATCTGTACCATCTTCTTACATTGTGAATAGGGGGGGCAAAATATAGGCCTAATAAAAGGATAATGGTCCCTATATAGAAAAACCAAGTATATTCGCGCAGCTTTCGATAGTCAAAGCAGGCAAGAAAAAAGAAAATAAACAGTCCAAGAGCAAACGCCCTCATCTGATTTTTAGCAAGTTTTGTAAAAATGAAGGTTTCACTCATTTCTGGCTGCGATGTGGCCAAAATTACGGCAATACTTGAAGCCATCAGTAAACACACAACAAGGAGTAAACGAAGGTCAATTCTTCGCAAATATTTTGGTTCCCACATAGAATCTCGATCATATAGAAATGCTTGATTATTGAGTATATTTGTATACAATATATCCATGAAAAAAATCCACTTTCAAATAATTGCCTCCACCCACCTATTTGCAAAAGAAAATCTATCAAAATTTTTAGAAAATCCTATCACAGTGATCACGGCAGATCTTCAAACAACAGGAATCGGCAGCAGGCGTAATCAGTGGATTGCCCCTGAAAACAGCTCTCTTTTACTGACTTTTGTTTGCCCCACCCCTTCAAAGGAATTTCATCCTCATTTAGCA